>CAZMNG010000254.1:0-6066 GCA_964567505.1 uncultured Chthoniobacterales bacterium | reverse complement strand
CCCGCCTGGCTGAAATTCGCGGGAGGGGGGCTGCGCGACACGACTCGGATCGCGTCGGGATCGCCCCAACTCTGGACCGAGATTCTGCTGTCGAACGCCGATGCCGTCGGAAAGCAGCTGCAACATTTCAGACGCGCGCTCGCAGAGGCGCAGGGGCTTCTGGCGAAGAAAGACGCGAAAAATTTGCAAGCTTTGCTCGACGATGCGAAGCAGAATCGCGATAGGATATCGCCATAGCGGGTTATGTCAGAGTTATCGGTTTTCAGGGCGCCAACAATCGGGGCGGAAATTCGGGTTCCAGGCGACAAGAGCATGTCGCATCGTGCAGTCCTTCTCTCTGCGCTGTCCAATGGCACGTGCGTTATCCGGGGTTTTCTACCGAGCCAGGACTGCCAATGCACGATTCACGCGATGCAGGAACTGGGGATCAGCATTGAACAACCGGACAATACGACTCTGATCGTTCGTGGTGAGCGAGGCAATTTTCATCCAGCGACACGTCCGATCGACTGCGGGAATTCCGGAACGCTCATGCGCTTGCTCTGCGGGATTGCAGCGAGACTCCCGTTTGAAACAGTGCTAGTCGGCGACGCGTCACTTTCGACGCGCCCGATGCGGCGCGTAGTCGAACCGCTCACACAGATGGGCGCATCGATCAGCGTGTCAGGGACGAAAGGGACAGCGCCCATTGTGATTCGGGGCAATCGACTAAACCCGATTCGCTACGAGCTTCCCGTGGCAAGCGCGCAGGTTAAAAGCGCCATTTTGTTCGCCGCGTTGAACGCCTCGGGCAAGACGACCGTGGTCGAGCCGGTTGCGACGCGCGATCACACGGAGCGAATGATGTCGTACTATCTTGTACAATCCAAGCGGGAGAAGCAGGGGAAGGGATTCGCGATTTCGCTGTACGGCGATCAGGTTCCTGAATCGCGTGATTTCTCGGTTCCCGGCGACATATCAAGCGCTGCGTTCTGGCTGGTTGCGGCTGCGGCGCAGGAAGATTCCGATCTACTTGTGCGAGAAGTCGGCCTGAACAAGACCCGCACCGGGATCCTTTCGGTGCTTTTGCGCATGGGGGCGCGTGTTCGCGAAGTGATTGGGGACTGCGATCAGCTTGAACCGAGAGGCGAAGTGCGGATCCAGGGTGGACGCTTACGCGGTACGATCATCGAAGGAGAAGAAGTTCCGAACGTGATTGACGAGATTCCGATTCTTGCGGTTGCGGGCGCATTGGCGCAGGGCAGAACAATCATTCGCGACGCCAAGGAACTGCGGATGAAAGAAACCGATCGGCTGGCGGCGATTGCTGCGAATTTGACGGAGATGGGAGTCGAGGTCGTGGAACTGGAAGATGGACTCGAAATCTATGGTGGCGCGCCGCTGCTTGGGGCTCGCCTGAAAAGTTACGGAGATCATCGCATCGCGATGGCTTTTGCGATCGCAGGAATGTTTGCGGACAAGGAGACTGTGATCGAAGATATCGACTGTATTGACACTTCGTATCCGGGATTCGCTGAGCAATTGCAGAAATTTTTGACACCGGATGAGACCCCGCCCACACCCGTCATTAACCCTGCTGAAGCCCTCGAAAAGGATTGAACCCGAAAGCCACTACCGAATTTTCGCTGGTCGCGATAGACGGTCCGGCCGCTTCAGGGAAAAGCACGGTCGCGCGCAAGCTCGCCAGAAGGCTTGGGTTCTCCTACGTTAACAGCGGCGCGCTCTATCGAGGGATTGCGTGGCTCGCTTGCGAACATCGAATTCGCGCAGAGGACGGCAGTGGAGTTGTAGGCCAGATCCGAACGTCGATTTTCAAGTTTGAGCTCCAAAACAAGGAGCTGGTTTTTTCCATTGACGGCCAAAACCCGCAGCCATATCTACGCGATGAGCAAGTCAATCGAACGGTCTCCGCGATTTCTGCGATCGTCGACGTTCGTGATTTTCTCGTGGCACATCTTCGAGAATTTTTATCGTGGGACAACCTCGTGATGGAAGGCAGAGACATCGGGTCTGTCGTATTCCCGGATACGCACTACAAATTTTACATCGATGCATCGCTGGAGGTCCGGGCGCATCGGCGAGCGATCCAGGGGCAGCGAGACGACCTCTTTTTCAGAGATCGCGCCGATTCATCGAGGCGGGCGTCGCCGCTCACGATCGCTGAGGACGCACACGTGATCGACAGCTCCTCTCTGACGATCGATGGCGTCGTAGGCGAGATTATAGGACGCTTGAAACTCGAGGGGCTCCCGGAGGCCCTCCGGCTCGATTGATGAAGCCGCTCTATTGGTTGTGCAGGAATATTGCGGCACTCACGGCGCGCGTCGCTTTTCAATATCGCGCATTCGGCCAGGAGAACATCGTTGAAGAGGGCCCGGCCATCATGGCCGCAAATCACCAGAGTTATTTTGACCCGCCGCTGGTTGGAATCACGTGCAAGAACGAACTCCATTTCCTGGCGCGGAAGACTTTGTTCGAAGTACCGGTGCTGGGCCCGCTTATTTCCAGGGTGAACGCGCTTCCAGTCGATCTGTCAAAAGGGGATCTTTCAGCGCTGCGGACGGTCATCAATCTGCTCAAAGAAGGGCACCGGACCGTGATTTTTCCGGAGGGGACGCGCTCCTTGAACGGCCAAATTCAACAAGCTCGGCCCGGGATCGGGATGATCATTGCCCGGACACTTGCTCCGGTCGTTCCGATGCGGATATTTGGATCATTTGAAGCCTGGCCAAAAGGGGGGAAGATCGAATTGCATCCGATCACGGTTGTTGTTGGCAAACCGATCCGGTTTACGAAAGAAGATTTTTTGACCTTGAACCGGGAATCCTACCAGCAGGCAAGCGAACGGGTGCTGGCGGCGATTTGCGCCATTGAGATGCCGAAAAAGCAGGTAGCGCGAGAATCTCGTGAGCCGAAGCCCTCGTGAGATTTTCGCACTAGCGCCGACGTCTCTGGAGGGTGACGCGTTTGATCCGGGCGTCGTCGTTGGGACTGAAGGTCATCACGTCCGGATCATCCTTCAGAGTATTGTGCACGATCCGGCGATCGTAGGAGTTCATCGGATCGAGTTTGACCGGTCGGCCCGAGATCCGGACGGTGTCGGCGATTTGCCGGACCCGCTGGCGCAATTTGTCGTCCCGCATCGCGCGCCAGTGTCCAACGTCGACCTGGACACGCTTGGCATTCCGGTCTTGAGCCTGCAGGATTCGGTTCAGAAGGAATTGCAAATCTTCCAGCGTTTCGCCGTCGTGTCCAATCAGCGTCTCGCTTTCGGCAGTAAAGACCTGGAGTTGACGACCGCTTTCGGTCTCGACTTCCTGTATTTCTGCGACGAAGCCCAGGTAACCAAGCATCGTGTCCAAAATCTCCTTGGCTTCCATTTTATTCTGAGGGTGAGGACACTAGGATTAGCGATAAGTTTTGCGTTTTGCAATCTGGGGATTTTTGGGGACCTTCACCAGCGGCGCGTCTGCCTGGTTTCTCGTCAGATACATCTGGGTCACGAAAAAGAGGTTTTGCACCGTCCAGTACAGCGCCAGCCCGGATGCGTAATTATAGCAGATGAATAAAAAAATCAGCGGCATAAATAGGAACATCCGCTGTTGGGCCGGATCGCCCGTTTTGGGCGTTATCTGCATCTGCCAGAGCTGAGTTGCGGCCATGACCAGAGGGAGAATATTAATCGGGATATTGGCGAGATGGAAAACTGTATCTGGTTGCGATAGATCGTGAACCCAGAGAAACGAGCTGTTCCGGAGTTCGATCGCCTTATCGAGCATGCCGTAAAATCCGAAGAAGATCGGGATCTGAACCAGCATCGGGAGACAGCCGCCAAACGGATTGACACCGTACTCCTTGTAGAGCTTCATCGTCTCCTGATTCATGCGTTGCGGGTCATCTTTGTACTTTTCGCGCAGCTCGTTCATGATCGGCGAAAGTTTGGACATCTTTCGCATCGACTTGGTGGCTGCATTCTGGAGCGGCCAGAGCAGCGACCGGATAATGATCGTCATGATGATGATCGCGAGCGCATAACTGTGCACCCAGGAGTGCAGCGTGTTCATGACAGTCAAGAGCAGTTCGCTGATCCATTTCGCCCAACCGAAATTCATGATCTCGGCCTGATCATTCGGGAGCTGCGACAGGCGATTGAATTCCTTGGGTCCGGCGTAAATATCGAACGTCGCGGTCCGCACCTCGCCGGGCTGCAGGTTGAACCCGGGAATCTCGATTGCGCCCTGAATGCCTTTCATTGGGAGCTGCCCGTCTGCGCTCGGGAAATTGACTGGTACCGCCCAAACCTGCTGTCCGGTTGTCTCCTGCGGAGAAAGGATCGTAGCGAAGTACTGATTGCTGACGCCGGCCCACAATATTTTGTCGGCTACGGCGATGTAGGAATCTTTCGCGGTGCTGGTTTGAAACAGACCGAAAAGCTTTCCTGGATCAAAATAGTTCACTGCGATCGAGTTGAATTTTCCGTCCCGGTACCAATCGAACTGCGTCGCATAGGTTCTGTCGGTTCGATGGAGCGGCTCGACCGCTCCGGTGCTTACGAACAATCCGTTCGTATCGAACGCGGCCGAACCGGTATTCTTGAAACTGATCGACAATTTGAGCTGGTAGTCATCCTTCAGTCCTGCCTGTTTGGCCAGCATGTAGACTTTTGTAATCTCGAGGCCGTTCGAGTCGGTTCGCTTCAGTGTTGCAGTGCCCGCCGCCGGATCGGTCGAGAGCGTGTAGCCGCTGTCGTGCCAGGTGTTAGGGTTCTGCGCCAGGGCTCCGATTGCGGGAGTCATGCCTGTGTTGAGCTGCACCGGTTTGCCCTGTTCCGCGAAATGTTTCGACAGGCTAACCGTGGCGAGGCCCCCTCTGTGATTTGAAAAGTTGAGAGTTGCGAGATCGGTCTGGAGCGTTACGTATTGTTCGGGTTGCTCCTCGTGCTGCGGTTGTTGCTGCTGCCCGAGGGTCGGCTGAGTTGGCGTTGTACCGGCCGGCGAAGCGGCCAGTTCGGGCGTCTGCGATAAACCGGCGCTTGGCGCGGGCGTGGCCTGAGCGGCCAGGAGGGCTTGCTGCTGGAGGAACTTAGCGCGGGCTTCAGCCGCCTGGTGTTGTTCCCAAACGAGGGACGCGACGAGGCCTATCGCGGCGAGTGTGATGGCTATCCAAGCTGTACGATCCATATTCCGATTAGAAAAAAAGCTTCATTTGCACTTCGTTCCCCTGGCAGGAACCGGGTCGTATCCAGAGCTGCCCCAGGGATGGCAGCGAAAAATTCGCTTCAGGCCGAGCCATGTCCCGATCATGAATCCGTGTACTTCGACCGCTTCGACGAAATATTCGGAGCAGGAGGGCGTGAAGCGGCATCCGGTCCCGGGGCCACCTGTCAACAACGCCAGGAACGGTGATAACGTCGCCTTGTACACTTTAAGCAAGATCCGCAGAATGCGAGCCATCGGAAGCAGGCGCTAAAATAGTGGCGCGCTCAATCAGTCGCAACCAGTCTCGTTCGAGCTCGGCAAACGTGGCTCTCGTCGAGGATGCGCGGGCAATGACGACCAGCCACAAGCCCTTTCGAATGCGGTGCTGATTCAACCTGAATATTTCCCGTATTCTCCTTCTGACCTGGTTTCTGGAGACGGCGCTGCCGATCCGCTTCGTGGTAATGATCCCGATTCTCGGGGCGGCCTTGTTTCCCTGCGTTAAAATCGCTAATACCAGGTGCTGTCCGGTCCAGGATTTACCCGATGCCTTGACTAAACGGAACTCAGCGGCGCGACTTAACCGGGATGCCCGCGAGAACCTAAACCGGGTCCGCCCAGGGCGGATCATAGCCGTCTAAGCCTCGGTGTGCCGCGCGTAATGGACTTCGACACCACCAGGGACAAGTTGTTTCCGGCCGCGCTGACGCCGCCGGGCCAGGGTCGCTCTTCCGCCTTTGGTTTTCATGCGGGCACGAAACCCGAACTGGCGTTTCCGGGTGCGTTTCGAAGGTTGATAGGTTCTTTTCATGGCGATAAATCCTGGAGCATCAAGGGTCGGGAAGGTTAAACAGGGGGCGCCGATTGT
>CAZMNG010000253.1:0-6068 GCA_964567505.1 uncultured Chthoniobacterales bacterium | reverse complement strand
CGCATCCCGTCCTTTAACCTCGGCGCCGTCCTGGTCAGTATAGTCGACTTCCTCGGAGTAGAACCCTGCGAGTGTTTTTGCATCTCCTTTGTTGTAAGCATCCTCGTATTGCTGAGCGTCATCACCAATTGACGGATTGGCGACGGTCGACTGATTCGTTCCCTCGTGCCCTGATGGCGAAGCCGGTGAACCGGTGTCAGACGCTGCCTTTGCGAAGGCCGGCGTACATCCCAGTAGGATCGTTAGCAAAGCCAATTTTGCTGGTTTCATTGGAATTAATTGAACTAAGGATTGGTTCGATGTGGCGAGATCATCTTCCGAAACGCCTAAAGCTCAGCGCCGAGACACTGCGGTTGATCAAAAATGCTTCTTCTCCCGGGGCGAGACGCCAAGGCGCCGCGATGCGTTCCCTTGACATAGTCTTTCTGGGAGAAGCTCCCAAAAATGTGCCAGTTTTGCTATGGGACCTTGGTCCCATGGCAACGGACAGGGATCATTGGTATAATGGTTTGGACCCCAGTGAATACAATGATAACTCGCTCGTGTCTGGCGAAAGCATTTCTGGTCGCAGTCGTCTTTGGCCTTTCCGGCTGCGGGAAGGAGGCCGTTCAAACGGAAGGGGCGCCGCCTCCCGAAGTTTTAGTCACTCAGGTCGTGAAGGCCGACGTGCCGATCGTGCGGGAATGGGTCGGCACGCTAAATGGATCGGAAAATGCTGATATCAGAGCGCGGGTGTCAGGCTACCTGCAAAAAAAAGATTATCAGGAAGGAAGCTATGTAAAAGAGGGCGACCTGATGTTTGAGATCGATGCGCGGCCGTTCGAAGCCGCTCTTGACGAAGCCAAGAGCCAATTGGATCAGGCGCAGGCCGTACAATTGGCAACAGAAGCGGACTTCGCGAGATCGCAGGACCTTTTTAACAAGAAGGTAATCTCAGAACAGGAATTCGAGAATAAGAAGCAATTGAATCAAGCTAACATTTCCAAAGTCGGTGCGCTCGAGGCTTCGGTGGAAACGGCAAAGCTCAATTTGGAATTTACCAGGATCAGCGCCCCGGTGGACGGAATTGCCGGGATTGCAAACGCCCAGATCGGGGATCTGGTAGGTCCTGGATCCACGGCAACATTGACCACGGTCTCCAAAATTGACCCGATTCGTCTCTATTTTCCGCTCAGTGAAAAAGACTACAAGCAGTACGCGAGCGGGCTTCAGAAAATGATGCAAAAACCGGAGTCTGAGCGCGCGGCAGCGGTTGAAATGGTGTTCGCCGACAAAACAGTTTATCCGGTTAAGGGAAAGTTTGCCTTTGTTGATCGGCAGGTCGACCCGACTACTGGCACTATTTTAGTTGCAGTGAATTTTCCTAATCCCGATCACACATTACGACCAGGGCAATTCGCGAAGGCAAGAGCTGTGATCGAAAATATTTCCGGGGCTTTGGTCATACCCGAACGTGCGCTTGTCGAGTTGCAGGGAAGCTACCAGATCGGAGTTCTTGGCACGGATAATAAAGTGGAAATCCGGCCGATCAAAATTGGACCGCGCTTTAAGGGGGAGGTAGTTGTCACCGAAGGATTGAAGGAGGGGGAAGAGGTTATCGTCGAGGGCGTCCAGAAAGTACGCCCGGGGATGGTCGTGACTACAAAGCCTTACCAGAAACCAACGGCAGACAGGGCTGGTTTGAACCGTACGGCCAAGGTTCATCTTGGCCTCGAGACCAGGACGCGACGGAGCGCGTCCCTACCGACCGACACGCCAGGCTCGGCACAAGCGGCATCGAAACCGGTGGCAAGCTAGAATCCGGGAAGCGCAATGGCAAAGTTCTTCGTTAACAGGCCGATCGTCGCGATGGTGATTTCGATCATCATGACAATCGCCGGGATCGTAGCGTTTCTGAGTCTTCCGGTTGCCCAGTACCCCAACATCGTTCCGCCGGAGATTAAGGTCGACACAACCTACGTGGGCGCCGATGCGCTTACGGTAGAGCAATCGGTGGCGACCCCGATTGAACAACAGATGAGCGGCGTGGACCGCATGAACTACATGTATTCCACGAATGCTAACAACGGGGCAATGCGATTAGTCGTTAATTTCGACGTCGCGACCGATCCGAACACGGACCAGGTGCTGACCCAAATGCGGCAATCGCAAGCCGAATCCCAGTTACCCTCCGACGTGCGCAACTACGGAGTTACGGTGGCCAAATCGACGTCGGCGCCGCTGATGGTAGTCTCCCTTTCTTCACCCACCGGGATTTATGACTCAACCTTTCTCGCCAACTACGCTTATATCAATATCGTGGATGCTCTGACCCGGGTACCGGGCATTGCGAGTGTTACCGTTTTTGGTGCGGGTCAATACGCGATGCGCATCTGGGTCGACCCGGATAAGCTGGCAAGCCTCAACATCACCGTGCCGGAAATCGTCAATGCGATTAATGCGCAGAATAATGTTAATCCGGCCGGCCAGATTGGGGCGCCACCGATCCCTCCAGGGCAGTCCTTTACGAATACCGCCCGGGCGCAGGGACGACTTGTCACAGAGGAGGATTTTGCAGACATAGTGCTTCGGGCTAATACAAACGGATCCTTCGTTCGGGTTAAAGATGTTGCGCGCGTTGAACTTGGCTCACAGACCTATTCTCAGAACAGCCGGGTCAACGGCAAGCCGGCCGCAGTTTTAGGTCTCTACCAATTGCCCGGGTCCAATGCCATCCAGGCCGTTGAAGGCGTGCACAAACTCATGGAAGAGCTGAAAGAGCGCTTTCCGGTCGGTCTGGAGTACGATGTATCTCTGGATACAACTGCAGCAGTCACGGAAGGAATTCACGACATCTATAAAACTCTAGTCGAAGCAATGATCCTGGTGATTGCAGTCGTCTTCGTCTTTCTGCAGGGATGGCGTGCGACATTGATTCCGTTGCTGGCTGTGCCGGTCTCATTAGTGGGAACGTTCATGGTATTTCCGCTGCTTGGTTTCTCGGTCAATACGCTATCATTGCTTGGGCTTGTCCTGGCGATTGGGTTGGTTGTCGATGACGCGATCGTTGTGGTTGAAGCGGTTGAACACCACATCGAGCATGGGCTTTCTCCTAAGGAAGCTACCCTGAAAGCCATGGACGAAGTCTCGGGCCCGGTCATCGCCATCGCCTTGATTCTGGCGGCAGTTTTTATACCGACCGCTTTTGTTCCGGGGATCACCGGGCGGCTCTATCAACAGTTCGCGCTCACGATCGCGATATCGGTAATCATCTCTGCGTTCAATGCTCTGACGCTTAGCCCGGCTTTGTCGGCTCTCCTGCTACGACCAAAGAAGAAATCTCGCGGACCTCTCGGATTCTTGTTCGGAGCCTTCAACGCCGGCTTTTCGCGTGCGACAAACGGATATGTATCTTTCTGCCATTTGTTGATTCGCCGAAGTTTGCTGGCCGTCCTATTTCTCGTGCTAGTCCTCGTTGCGAGCGGTTGGCTGGGCAAGCGAATTCCTGCCGGTTTTCTGCCGGACGAAGACCAGGGCTATCTCTATGCGAACCTCTCGCTTCCTGACTCCGCCTCACTCGAGCGAACGGACGACGCCGCCAAGAAAGTGGAGGAGATATTGCTGAAAATTCCCGGCGTCGAAAAGGTGACGACTGTTTCTGGTTATAGCCTGCTTAGCTCTGTTACCAGTACCTACAATGCGTTCTTCTTCGTGACGCTTAAGGAGTGGAAGGAGCGGAAGAGTCCGGAAGAACACATTGAGCATATTATCGCCTCGGCGAATCGAGCTTTGAGTTCGTTACCCGAGGGTCGAGCTTTTGTTTTTCCTCCGCCGGCGATTCCCGGCATCGGCACATCGGGAGGAGTCACATTCATGCTGGAGGACCGATCCGGCGGTGACGTCCCGTTTTTGACAGAGCAAACGAAAGCTTTCATGCAACAGGCCACAAAGCGACCTGAGATCGCCAGAATCACGACGACCTTCACTCCAGCCGTACCGCAGGTATTTGTCCATGTAGATCGAGATAAAGTCTTAAAGCAAGGAGTCGAACTTTCGAACGTTTACAAGACTCTGCAGACCTTTATGGGCGGGTTGTTTGTTAACTATTTCAACCGGTTTGGCCGGCAGTGGCAGGTGTATGTGCAGGCCGAAGGCGCCTATAGGACTGATGCCGAAAATGTCGGCCAGTTTTTCGTGCGAAACACTAAAGGTGATTCGGTCCCGCTTTCTGCGTTCATTGATATCGAAAGAGCGTATGGGCCGGAATTTACCCAGAGGTATAACCTGTATCGGTGCTCGCAGCTCAATGTAACGGCAAATCCGGGATTCAGCTCCCTTCAGGTTATGGGAGCGCTGGAGGAAGTTTTTGCGGCCACGATGCCTAAGACGATGGGATACGACTACCTTGGTATGTCTTTCCAGGAGAAGCTGGCGCAAAAAGGGGTGCCGCCCGCTGTCATCTTTGGGCTCTCGTTGCTTTTTGTCTTTTTGATACTTGCCGCTCAATACGAAAGCTGGGCATTACCGATCAGCGTGTTGATCTGTACTCCCGTTGCCGTGTTCGGAGCGTTTCTAACGTTGTTTGGCAGGCAGCTGGAAAATAACGTTTACGCGCAGATTGGCCTTGTCATGTTAATCGGGCTGGCGGCAAAGAACGCCATTCTAATCGTCGAGTTTGCGCGGGCAGAACGGAAGCGGGGCAAATCGTTGGTCGATGCTGCCTTGGAAGGTGCGCGATTGCGCTTACGCCCGATCTTGATGACTTCTTTTGCATTTATTCTAGGTTGTATCCCGCTCTGGACGGCCGAGGGTGCAGGTGCACTTTCGCGTCAAATTATCGGGACAGCCGTGATCGGCGGAATGTTAACCGCCTCGTTCATTGCGATATTCTTAATTCCCGTGTTCTTCTATCTCGTCGAGCGATTTTCACATCGAACGGAGAAAATGGAGTCGGCGGGCCCTCCCGTAGATAACATAGGAGTCTCAAAAGCGGCTAGCACGATCAAATAATGTACGGTCGCTGCTTCCTACGGTTTACAGGCCGGTATCCAGAAATTCGGGTACGCACTTTTATTATGACAGACGGAGCCCTGTCCTACCTGAACAAAAGCGGCGGTTGGGAGCCATCGCTGATCACCTCAGTTCTTCGAGCAGGCCTTCCGCATAGCCAGCCCGCTGATCAAGCCGATCATCTCCATGTGTGCCGCCGTGTTGCGGTCTCTAAGTTACAAGAATGAAGTTCGCAAAGTGGATCAAGTAGTCGGCGAGAATAAGTTGGGTTGTCAGTGCGATGAGATTAAAGCCGATCACAAAAAACAGCGTCGGTGGGAGTACTTCACCAACTTGATTAATTACAAAGGCGGAGAGACTCGGCCTGGAATCGACCGAGGTAGGAGAGGTGGCGTTTTTCGATGTGTTGTTCATGAGCTTTCTTGCGACGCAATCTTGCGTGCGTAGATCCCTAAGGTGCAATAGAAGCGTCGCTCGTCTCAGGCAGCCTCATGCGCCTAAAAGGCGCTTCCGGCCGGGAAAACAATGATTACAGCAGAGGAAACCGTAATTCAGAATCTCGGATCTCCGCGCGTCAGATCGTCATTGCAACTAGCGGACGGCCAAGGCGAAAGCTACGGCGCATTTGTGCCCGACGAGGCACGCGTCCGCTATCAAGTCGAGACAGGTACGGGCCATGATTTGCCCGACGACGTTTATTTTGAGAAGGCCGGGCCTCGGCGAAACCTCTTTTTCGAACCGCGCGAGACTAAGGCAGCCGTTGTCTCCTGCGGCAGTGTTTGTCCTGGTCTGAACAACGTCATTCGCTCCGCAGTACTCGAATTTTACTACAACTATGGTGTCCGTAGAATCCTAGGCATTCGCTACGGGTTCGCAGGCCTCAACCCGAAAGTCGGGCTCGCGCCGATCGAGCTGACACCGCAGTCGGTATCTGACATTCACGAAAAAGGCGGAACGGTTCTAGGCTCTTCGCGCGGAAAGCAGCCGACAGATTGGTGAAGTTGATGGGACGCGATGCTGGGTTTATCGCCGTCGCAGCGACACTGGCGAGCCAGGAAGTGAATTTCTGTCTAATCCCG
>CAZMNG010000252.1:3318-6094 GCA_964567505.1 uncultured Chthoniobacterales bacterium | reverse complement strand
GGGTCTTATTCGGCCTGTTCGTCATTCATCAAAGCATCATCCTTGCGCAGGAGCACATCAATTATAAGGCTCAGGGCTTTGCGATTATTAACGCCTTAATCCTGGCAAAAGTGATGCTAATTGGCGAGGATTTGCACCTCGGGAAAAGATTCGAAGATAAGCCGCTTATCTATTCGATCTTCTATAAGTCTCTCGTATTTGCCGTCTTCTTTATTGGCTTTCACATCATCGAAGAGGTGGTGGTTGGAGTGATAAGGGGGAGGACCATTGCTCAGAGTTTCCCCGCCATTGGTGGCGGAAGTTTGCAAGGAATACTGTCCGTGGGAGCGATCGTATTTGTTGCCCTGATCCCGTTTTTTGCATTCAGAGAAATCGGCAGAGTGATCGGCAAAAGCGAACTCTGGTTTCTCCTCATAAGCCGCGGAAAGAGGGCTTATACTCTTCAATCGAGGCCGCAGCAGTGAGGAGAGAACACGGATGCGGTGTTTGGCGGTTGGAATTGACAGGCCAGCATCCAACGGGCCACCATTCAGCCCCCGCCGCCTGAATCTACAGTTGTGAGGGCTACGGATTCACTGGCTTCGGTGCCGGGCTGGAGTCCGGCACCGGCCAAATCTTCGCCATGAACCAGCTCACCGCCAGCGCGACGATGCAACCGAAGATTACTTCGCTGACGCGCCGGAGGCCGCTCTCGGCACCGAGCATCTTCGAGTGCGTCGATAGGCTGCCAGCGATGACGACCGCCGCGGTGATCGGCGCCTGACGCCACATCACCGGGATCCGAACGACGTAGGATGCAAGCAGCACCGTGATCGCTAGCGCGAACGGGAGCTTCCACGCAGTCGGCTCGCCAACCGACAGGAAGAGCAGCCCCACTGCGCAGCCGACCAACGTGTTAATTAGACGGCTCCGAAACATCTTGAGCCCCTGCTTCACCACCGGCTCGCTCGACGCGATCATCGAAGCGATCGCCCAGATCGGGCTAGCGTGCGTGAAGAACCGAAGTGTGATCCAGACGATGATCGACGCGACAAAGACGTTCACCGCGAATCGCACGCCGAGGAGGTTGTCCTCGAGGATTCGGTCGAGCATCTTCATCGCACCCGGCCTGAAGTCGTCGTTACTGCAGGATTACTCATGCGCTTGCGGCGGGTTCCCTTTCAGCTGATAAACGATCCCCGTCTTCGTCGTCCCGAGCGAGAGCCAGTCGTGGCCGATTTGCTGTAAGTCGAGGAAGAAGCGTTTCGCGCGCTCCAGCCCCTTCTCGCGCAGCTCGTCCCGTTGCTTGAACTTCAGCTGAAAGGCGAACTCCCCCACCAGCGGCCGATGCATGCCGCGTTCACGCCAGATCGCAACATTAAACTTTGCCGCCATCCCCGCGCCGAAATCGAGCGTACCGAGGTCTTGCAGGACCTCCTCGACGATTGTCTGGTTTACAAGCTGCACGCGATCGGCATCGGTCTTCAGCACCGACGCCATGCAGGGGAAGATGCGCGTAAGGGTTTGCATTGCCGTTCGATCGCCTTCTGGTGCCTGGCTGAGGCCGAATTCCACGTTGTGAGAGAAGAGCAGCCGATAACCGCCCACCTGATCCTTCAGCGGCAACGCTTCCGCCTTAAACTTCACGACATACTTGCCAGCGATCTCGGGCCGCACATCGATCTCTGCGGCTCGCTGCATCTCCGGATGACGGAACTTGCAGACAATCTCAGGCTCCCCAGCGGGGAAGCCATCCTCGTATTGGATACGCCGCCGCAGGATAAATGCGTTGTTGTAGAGGCTGAAGCCCGGCGTGTCGAGGAAGAGCACCTCGCGTATCTCCGGACGTGGCGCAGCCGCTTTGTCCGTGCACTCGATGTTGTTCTGCTCGGCGGCGCGCTCCACGAGCTTCCCGTACTCGCGGAAACTCTTCGCCGAGGTGAACCGGTCCGCCTTCAGGATAATCTTGCACTCTAGAAACTGCACCTCGTGCAACGGCGTGCCATCCGCGTACGTCCCGGGCTTGAGATCCGGAACCGTGCCGGAGAACGCCGGCAGCTCCGACTCAGTCGCACGATTTTTAGCCATAGTCGTGGATGGTAAAGAAAAACTATATCCCGGTAAAATACAAGGTTTGCGTGATCTTCGTTAGATCGGGGGAATTCGGGCACCGACGGTCTCTACCAAGATGGGTCAGCACATGTCGCAGACCTAACGGCCTTCGCACGTTGGTTGATTGAGCGCAAGTACGCATGACGCTATGCGTAGTGCCCGCGCCGGTAAATGGCCTGCTCTACATAAATTCAATAGTTCAATAGAATCTGATTCAAGAAGATGTTTGCGATCACCCGAAATAAGGACGGCTATCCGCCAGCGTGCAGCCGGCCTTATTTTTAGATTTTTAGATGGATGTATGCGTACGGTCGCTCGCGGGTCCAGACCTGAGCAAGATGATCCGGGGGTCGCTTGACGATAAAGGTCTTAACGCTCTATTCCCATCTCGCGAACTATTGCGGCTTGGCGCGTCGCCCAAAGATAGGGCATGATCCGATCCTTGGATTCCAGAGTCGATCTTTGCAAGGCTTGGATGAACTCCCACACTGACTTGCGTTCACCGGGTTGCATCACCGATTGACGCAACGCTGCCTTGTTGCGCGTATAGACGTGCATTGCGTCGCGAGCTCGTGACAGGCTTACGTACCAGCCTTTCGCATCAGCGCCGTCCGCCAGCACAACGACCTGATCGACTGTACGGCACTGGCTTGCATGTGAGGTAATGCAGACGCCTTGATCTATG
>CAZMNG010000252.1:0-3308 GCA_964567505.1 uncultured Chthoniobacterales bacterium | reverse complement strand
TTACGGCGCATTCGCCGGCCGTCATGTAGGACGAGCTCCGTATTGGTGATTTCCCGCACCTGGGCAACATCGTTGTTCTTGAACACGTTATTCCCTTCCCTGAAGCCTGCCGTAACTCGAATCTGATCTCCTACGCTGACCTGCATCGTTGAGGAGACGAGCACTTCCCACTTACCCTTGGCAGATGGTTTGAACTGCCGCACCTGCCCATCGCGCTCGAGTGTAACAGTCTCGCAATTCGTTTGTCTGACTGTCCACTTCTCGCCGGGCCGAAACCCTCCCGCCGTGCGCGTGTGGAATCCGACCACTCGGCCAGGCACATAGTGTAAGAGGTCCCGGCAGGATTCCGGGCCGAGATCCATGCAGCGAAGAACGGTGACCGTGTGATCCTCCGCGCCTATCGCGCCTTCAGCCTTGAGGCGCTGGCGCACAACCAAAGCGACTTTGCGTGCCTCCTCGTGGCGAGGTGAGATCATCAGTGAGGTTTTGCCGCCCCGAAGCGCCTTGAGGTGCTGCTCGACCGCTCTTTCCCGCAGTGCTTCACTATCGGTGACCTCTTTAATGACTCCATGGTGCTCCAGCTTCTCCCAGCCGGCCTGGAGCCGGCCAGCCTTCAGATCCTCGATCGCGGCTTTCAGTGCGGGCACTTTCTGCCTCCGGGTCTGGAGTAACTCTACATGACGCACGGCGCCGGACTGTTCGAGAATGCGCAGGGCATCGCCGCGTTCGACTGACCTGTGCTGAGCGCTATCGCCAACCAGGAGGACCCTGGAATTATTCTCCCTTGCATGTTTTACGAGCCACAGCATTTGCGGTACGCTCAGCATCGATGCCTCGTCGATCACAAGCACATCCGCGCGTTCCGGCTTTCTTTGGAATCCCTGAAACGTTCGCGCCTGGAATCCCGTTTTGCGCAGGTCCTTTACGCTTGCGTCTGTCGGAGAGAGGATGGCGACGCTCTTGCCCCTGGAAGACGCAGCTCCCGTCACCTCCTTGAGAAGATGCGATTTGCCGGATCCGGCAATCCCGGAAACATCCATCACTAGGTTCCGTGATGCCAGGATGTGTTCGAGCGCCATACGCTGCTCTTCAGTGAGTTTTGCTAGATCTAATTCGCTATCTCGTCCTATTGGCTCGCATTTATCCCATCCACCCCGCACGAGATTCAGGAGCTCTTCTTCCTCAAGTTTCGCCTGCTCGGTGGTAACGTGCGAATCGTCGAGCTGGATGAACCGGTCGCCTTTGACGTACTGTTCAACTTCTCCGGGAGACAATTTACCGCAGGCCCGTTTCAGAATCTCCGCCGTCAACGCTCGGGCGCGCGCAACGGAATGCTTGGCGAAGTAGGCTTCGATCGCGACCTCGCGCGGATTGATTGGCAGCTCGAGTTGAGGCCCCTCTTTTGCTGCTTCTGGCGTCACCGAGTCCCACCGCTGCGCTCCCATTTGCTGACGCCAATTCTCCATCTCCGCTCCGCCGTGGAAAAGTTTGGTTGTCTTGCTATCACGTTCCTGTTGCGCAATCCGGCTTTCTTCTTCTGGCGTCAATCCCCTCTCTTCGGACAGTGCGTCGATCATCTCATTTCTCTTAGAAAATAATTCCACCTCCCGATCTGTGATGCACGCCAGTTCCCACTGATGCCAACCCCTATCGGTCCGCCGGATTTTGTACCCGGCCTGCATCAATTTTTGTGCAAGTACCGTGTGAAAATATTCCTGGAAATAGCCTTTATCAGCAATCAGCCCTCTGAATTGGCCGGCTTTCCATCGCTCTTCGACCGGATCAAATGTCGCGTTGTTAAGGAAACAGTGGACGTGCCAGTGTGGATCGCTCAGTCCGTTGATCGGTCGGGAATCGCGATGGAAGAACTTTGAATACACGAGCTCGCCCGTTCTACGATCCTCGTGCAGGCCTCCCTTCCGGACCTTGCACTGCATCTCGGATTCCATAGCGCGCATCGTTTCATCCACAGCCGACCTTGCGATATTCTCCGCCAGCTGATCACCTGTGATCGCCAGATAAATACTGAGCGATTTGGGAACTCCGAACACAAGCCCATAACCAACCTGCCGGTTGCTGATCGTTTCGCCGTCTTGCCGCCGGCTCGTATTCTTCCGCGCCGTCAGCCGTTTACCCGTGGTCGGGTTTTCATTTCGCAACAATGCGACGAACTGCGACCGTTGCACCGGACCACGTAGTCCTAACCGTTCCGCTCCACGTCCCGCCCAAATGCCAGGCTCTTTCATCAAGTAATCGCTGACCGCCAACTCGCGGTCGAAGTACCGTTCCACCCCTTCCGTGCTCCGATTAACTTCGATGTTCAACATAATACCTCGTCAAAGACCGCGAGCAGGTAAACGCTTGCACCCTTACGCTTCGCTTAAGATCGAGCAACTCCCCTCCCGACGCTGCGCGTCGACCTCCCTTCAAGGGAGGTTCGGAAGGTGACGGGGGGAACAATGGTTCAATACCTTTCAACGTCGTTAGTACCTCCCAACGTTGAAAGTCGTTGAAGGTAGTTGAAGGGAAGGAAGAGGTAACGGTCGCTCCAGGGCCGCGACGGGCCTATTATAATTATTGCCAGTAACATTGAAAATATAGCAATCACCCGGTTGCAAGCTCAGTAGGCGGCCGAAACGGGCTGGACTGCTTGTCGCAGACAGTTCTCACGCCTGGCCAGTTGATAGGCTTAAGTCGCTTTCCCGTAGGCTTTCTATGAATAAATCAATCGACTCCCTGTCCACGAAACGAACGACGCAAGGCGCTATTTTCCGATTTCAAGCAAATCGATTTAACTTGCCACTGCCCGAGCAACTCGTAAATACGAGACTGGGAAAGACCGGAGTACTTTACTGCGCTGGGTATCCTGAGCCAGCGTGGATCTAACGTCACAGGACCAGTATGTGTATCCTGCTGGATTTCTGTAGTTAGCATAAAACCTAACATAGCAAATTCGTTAGAGCCCATTTTTAGGCAATTTGGACTCCGTAGTGAGCCGTCGTGCGCCGTAATCTACCTTTATGTGTCGGCCAGAAGAGGCGAAATGGGTGTCAAACTAAATGTGAAAAGTATTTTTTGGCTGCCCTCACGCGGGTGTACCGCCAGGCCTTAAGGTTTGAGTGATTGGGGCGGCAATCCTGTCGCTGACTAAGCCGTCTAACTAACGTGTCTCTCTGTCGCCGAAGGGTTATTTTTAGCGATAAAATCGTCGATCTCGACAAGGTCCGCTTCTGCCTGAGCCGTTAGTTCAATTTTCCAACCGAACTTTTCCTCGAGACGCTTCATAACGTCTTCCAGTGAGCTTTTAG
>CAZMNG010000251.1:0-6126 GCA_964567505.1 uncultured Chthoniobacterales bacterium | reverse complement strand
ATAACACGTTTATACTTGGAGCTTTTCGAATGTCTGTGGATGGGGAAATGGTGCCAGGGGCGGAATCTCGATTTCTCGCTAACCATCAGATATCATGATGATTTCTTGTTGCAGAGAGTTTGAAATACCAACGCGGATACCATCAGGCAGAGCCGGTAGCGTATGGTGTTGAGGAGACCAGGTTGACGGGGCACTAAGCGGCTGAGAGCAGCAGGGCATCTGTGTGCAGCTACATCCAACCCCTTGCCAAGGTTGGGGTCGAGGGTTCGAATCCCTTCGCCCGCTCCAAATTTTTGCAAAAAAAAGCATATGCTTAGAACGACCCCGCGGGACTGTTTTTCAGAGAGGCTGCGGATCGTATTCCCTCCGATCGCATGACAGAGTGTCGATCCTCCCGGCCTGATCATCCGCGCTATGACCCAACGCCGGGGTAGCTATTCTGCCAAGAACAAGCTTGTCCTGAACCGAGATCTGATTCGAGCGTCAATTCAGTCGATCGACTACGTCATCGCCCACGAACTCGCCCATGCCCTTGAACCGGACCACGGGGCACGCTGGCAAGCGCTGATGAATAGCTTGTTGCCGGATTGGCAGAGAAGAAAATCTGAGCTTGAAGCGCGGCTACTATAGCCTCTTCCTTGCCCCCTTTGCCGGCTCTTACAGGTGCCAGTTGCCTCACGCTCACCGCGTAAGCCCGTCGAGAATCCGAAGCAATTGCATAATTTGCATACGTCGCTCTCCTGGTCCCTCCAGGAGCCGCTCCACAAGCTGGCCAAGTTCCTGAGTTCCGCTATCCTCTGCTGGTAGCCTGCCATCCGTGAGCCAGGCCGCCAGAAGGCGTTGCGTCTTGGGTGCCAATTTTATCTTTTTAGACAGCACTTTGCTGAGATGGGGCTGTGACAGACCGCATGAGCTCGCGACCTCCTCCTGCGTGGCGCGGAGAGCAGCCATACGTTCACGAACTCGCTCCAAAAGGTCGCTGGCCACGGTTGACATCAGACCATTCAAAATGCATTAGATTATGCATTACATGAGGCTATTACATATGCAACGGGTCATCGCGGACATTGGTGGCGAGTACAGGTTCCTCGATCTGCCAGAACCAGCCGAAATGCTGATGCCCGGCATTCGCTGGGGGAATTTTGAGCACGCCCTCACGCCAGCGTTTTGGGTAAGCCAGGCTTGGATGGAGGGTGAACCGACCTCCACATCGTTCCAGCTCGGTAAGACGCTCGTCGAGGAAGTCGTTGTGTGTCTGCTCGGAGGCCATGGCGCCCCCGCAGAAGTTGGCCTCGCGGCTTTCGCGCGAGTTAGAGAAGAACTTGCCAAATTGAACGACGCAGTCCTGTCGTACGAAAGATGCGAAGGCCTGCTCTTGGAGCCTTTGACGGTCAAGGGACGCCCTGTTCATTATCGCTTCGCACGCCAACGCGCTAAGTATTTGGCGGGGTCTCTTCAAGCTCTGAAGGCGATCGATGAAGATAAACTTGATGATGTTGGTTTCCGGGATGCGCTCTGCAGGCTTCCAGGAATTGGCCCAAAGACCGCGTCTTGGATCGTGCGCAACCGACGCGCCAGCGACGAAATCGCCATCTTGGATGTTCATATCGTTCGCGCGTGCCAGATCATGAGCGTCTTTCCAGAACGATCTGACCCAACGCGCAATTACCGAGAACTGGAGGCCCGTTTCCTTGAATTCTGTCTAAGCGCACAAGCGCGTGCTTCAGTCATGGATTCGACGATGTGGCAAACCATGAGAAAGTTGAGCAAGCGATTGTTAAACCTTCTGGTTGACCCAACCGGTTGTTTGGAAGACTCTCTTCCCCTGTTTCAGGCGGGGAGAGGAACATGTCAGGAAGCGGCGGCAGCCGAGGGGACTCGCCTTCAAGTGGTGGGGGCGGAAGCGTAGGTGGCGGGGGGCAACCTGCGGATCCGTGCCTAAAGACCCGACGGGGCCCGATCAATAGCCCCAAGCCCGCGGTCGTCGCGGGGCTAAAAGTCGGAAGCGTCCTGAGCGTTCGGGTGAGAACGGTCGGCACGTCATTGGTGCTCGTCGTCGAAGACTCAGGTAACGCGGTGGCAGGGTCGCTCACCTTTGTCGGCTATTTGGAAATCGTCGACTGTATTCAGAACAGAGGCGTTAGCTACCAGGCAGTCGTGATCAACATCGCTGGCGGAGTCTACGAAGTTCGCGTTGAGCCTGTCTGATGGCTGATCTAACCATCGTTGGCGGCGTCTATATTGAGCGCTGCATTCAACCTCTTTGGGATGCCGTATACGGCTCTGCGGGGCGTGCGGCCGAAGCCGTCGCGCCTTTGATTCTCGGCAAGACTACCCTGGTCTCTTACATCGCGGACGAAATTCGCCCGGCTGCGGAGTTTCTCGCCGGCATGGCGGGTGTCACGCTCGAGCCAATCCCCGCTAAGCACGCGGTCTCCTTTGATTACCTACATCCGCTGTCGACTCCGATCATCCGGCCGGCGCCAGACCGCATGGTTGTTCATGATCCGATTCAGGTCTCGGGCGACGTGGTACTGCGTTACGGCATTCTCGAAGGGGATGCGATCATTGAAGCGCACACCGCCGTCTATGACCCGCAGTCTGCGTTCAGCGCCAAACGGTTCGGTACGAATGGATCTCGAGCGGATCGACTCGCCGTTGTTCTAAATCGGTACGAGGCCGCGTCGATGACTGGCACAGATGAGCCCAGGGCTGCTGCCGAGCGGCTAATCCAAGAGGACAACGCTGCCGTCGTCGTCGTTAAGATGGGCAGCCACGGCGCGCTCGTCGTGACGCCTGACGGTGAAGTGACAGTCCCTATT
Organism: uncultured Chthoniobacterales bacterium; assembly: GCA_964567505.1. GTDB lineage: Bacteria > Verrucomicrobiota > Verrucomicrobiia > Chthoniobacterales > JAFAMB01 > JAFAMB01. The sequence continues at coordinate 3,304 of CAZMNG010000251.1, read as the reverse complement.
TACCGGACCCAGCGTGTTTGGAAGATCGGCTCCGGCGACGTGTTCTCGGCCACGTTCGCCGCTCTGTGGGGCTGTCAGGGCATCGCGGCAGCAGAGGCCGCTGACATGGCTTCGCGCGCCACTGCTCAGTATTGCGAGACGCGCGCTCTCCCTGTGCCGGTCCCTGCTGAGCTAACCAAGCTGTCCTTTTTACCTGTGAAACTTGGCCGCGGAGTTGTCTACCTCGCCGCCCCTTTCTTCGATCTCGCTCAGCGATGGTTGGTTGAGGAGACCCGCGCGCTGCTGGTGGATTTGGGCGCTCAGGTCTTTTCTCCCGTTCACGAAGTAGGCCCAGGTCCAGCTGAAATCGTGGCGCCCGAAGATATCAAAGGCATTGAAGCGGCGGACGTGATGTTTGCGGTACTCAATGGCCTCGACGCCGGCACCATCTTTGAGGTGGGGTACGCGGTGAAGAAGGGCATTCCCATCGTCGTTCTCGCCCAGAATCTAAAAGAGGAAGACCTCAAGATGCTCGCTGGTACCGGTTGCGACATCGTGGATGACTTTGCTTCCGCGATCTATCAGACAGTCTGGAGGCTGCCGCATCAATGATCGGCTTGCTCCTTTCAGGCGGCATGGATTCGATCAGTATTGCCTGGTGGAAGAGGCCAGACGTCGCCATCTCCGTCGACTATGGCCAGCGCGCTGCGGCCGCTGAGCTAGAGGCTGCGGGTGCAGTCTGCCGCGCAATAGGAATTAGGCATGAAATCGTCCGAGCCGATTGCTCATCTCTAGGGTCGGGCGACATGGCCGGTCTGCCTCCAGTTGCGGCCGCACCTGTCCCAGAGTGGTGGCCCTTTCGAAACCAGTTGGTCCTGACGCTGGCCGGAATCGCCGCTGTAAGGCTTGGCGTAAGCAATCTCATGATCGGCGCGCTCGCGACAGACGGTGAGCACGCTGATGGGCGGCCGGATTTCATAGAGGCCATATCAACCCTTATGTCGCTTCAGGAAGGCGGCATTACGGTTACGGCGCCCGCGATTTCTATGACAGCAGTCGATCTCGTCAGAATTTCCGGGATATCGAGAGAGGTACTTGCCTGGGCGCACTCTTGCCATATCGGCGACTTTGCTTGCGGCCAGTGCAGAGGGTGCGTGAAACACTACAAGACATGGGAAGCGCTTGGCTGGGATCCTCACTGACGAGCCATATCCGAGAGAGGAACCGCTTTCTTGGGAATCGTTTCGGCCGGCGTCGCTGGAGATGGAACGGCTTGTTCGTCCGCGATCACCCGCCCCGCGAGACTTTGCGGACGTGGTTCGGGCGCGCAGATCCGAACTGGCCGGTCCGATAGGTTGGAGCCATGTCGCCGAGCTGCTCTGGCATGCGGCGGGCAGCAAAGGATATGCGCATTCGGGGCGGGCTGGTTTGCCGATTGAATGGCGAGCTAGTCCGTCAGCCGGGGGACTGCATCCCATCCGTTTGGTATGTATCAATGACGACGCGGACTATCGTGCCCGCCTCTATAATTCCATCGATCACGCATTTCATGTTCTGGATGTTGATGGTAAAAATATTGTCGCCAAGAACACTTCCGCCGTTGCGGCTGTCGTCGGTGCGCATCGCGGTTGTACTGTCAGACTAATTGCAGACATCACCAAAGTGGCTGCGGCTTATGAGAATCCTGACAGCCTGGTTCTGCGCGATGCAGGATGCATCGTCGCAACACTTTGTCTTTGTGCCGAATGGCTAGGCTTGGCCGCGTGTCCGCTTGGCTTCCTTGGAGAAGAAATGGTGAGCCCACTCGGCTTTCCGGAACCGCGATTCCGGGCAGTTGGCGGAGTCCAGATAACCCGACCGTAGACAGTGCCATTATCATGATGGCCAGTGAGAAATCCTTTACCTCCGCGACTGATAGCAGAGGTTTCATCAAAGACTACCTGGGAGGGGGAAGCCTTCCACTGCGGACGAGCCGATCAGTGTCTCGTCCGGCTCGTTCCGCGGGGAGACCTCACAACGCCCCGAGATCAGTTCGGGCATAAACGCACGAGCCCGGAAGCGGTGAGTGTTCAGCGCCGAGGTCGAGAGGAAGAGGCCGGCGGCGGTCGCCGTGACGGGTCTGGAGGTCGAGAGAGAGGCTCCCGGCCGGCCCGTTACGGAGGTCTTCCCCATGATCCAGATGAATGTCAACGACGACTGCGCTGACACCTTTATGACAGCCGAGCGACCAGTTTCGAGCGGCTACAAGGTCGACATCACACACGGCGAGCGTATCGGCCGCGTCTCATCCGAATGGTTTTCTCGCCCCGATGACGAACGCTATCTTTCGTTGTCGGAACTGTATGCCGCCGTCCACGCACGGGCGGACCGGGCGAGGACACGAACCGTAGAGAGCCGTGCTATCCGCGTCGAAGCGAGCCGGGACGACGCCGAGCGGCTGGCGCTGATTGTGCCAGGACAGGAGGCGTCGGTTGCGCCCACCCACTGGAGTTTCGGCCAACTTTGTAGCCTGGCCGGCGCGCCTTCGGGCTATCTGCGCCATCTTCCGGCTCCTCTGGCCGGGATCAACCTTCAGCATGGTCTTCTCTCCCACAGTGCCGAGATGATCAAGACCCTTGAGGCGGAGGATGGTAGGGTTGAGCTTCGCGCCGTCACCGGCCCTGATTATGGCCGCATCTGGGATCACGAGCTGGTCGCCGCCGTGATGAAAATCGCTGGAGATGGCACCGGCGATACGCGCTGGAAGGTTCCGGGCGTGTTGGACTGGGCGACCATGACCCACAACCCATTTGTGAATGTGACCAAGGATACCACGACGCTCTACGCCAGCGACCGCGACGTTTTCTTGTTCCTAGTTGACGACACCCATCCAATCGAGGCTGGGCGGCTGCCGAACGGCGACCCGGATCTGTATTTCCGCGGCTTCTACTGCTGGAACAGCGAAGTCGGCTCGAAGACGCTCGGCATCGCCTCCTTCTATCTCCGCGCCGTCTGCATGAACCGCAATCTTTGGGGTGTGGAGGGCTTCGAGGAGATCAGTATCCGGCACAGCAAATTCGCCGCGCAGCGCTTTGCCCATGAGGCAGCGCCGGCGCTAACGAGCTTCGCCCGGTCGTCGCCCGCTCCCTTCATCGCCGGCATCAAGGCGGCACGCGAGCGGATAGTCGCCCGCAAGGACGAGGAACGCGAGGCCTTTCTGCGCAAGCAGGGTTTCAGCAAGACCGAGACCGCGAAGGTGATGGCTACGGTTCTAGACGAAGACGGCCGGCCGCCCGAGAGCGTGTTCGATTTCGTGCAAGGAATCACCGCGCTCGCTCGCACCAAG
>CAZMNG010000250.1:0-6163 GCA_964567505.1 uncultured Chthoniobacterales bacterium | reverse complement strand
CGAGTCGTTGGATTATTTCGACGGCGAGGAGTGACAGGCCGGAGAATTGCAGGCCGGTGATGCATTTCTCTGCGGATTGGGCTCAAAGGCGCTTCAGACGCGCACTTTTCATGTCATGAAAAGTGCGGGTTAGGGTCGTTTCGACCCTGGCCCTTTGGCGAAACAGCTTGTTCCGGTCTTCCGAAACTTAAACAGCCATATAAAACAAATGTTTCATTTGACTGTTTCAAACAAATGTTTGAATGTACGCCCATGGTCGTTCGTGAAAGAAATCCTGGTCCTGCGCAAGCTACAGAGGAAAAGACGCGTGATAAAATTTTGACTGCTGCAGGGGAAGTCTTTGCCGACCAGGGGTTCGAGGGTGCCACGATCCGGGCAATCACTGAGCGGGCCGGCGTTAATATTGCCGCGGTAAATTATCATTTCAGGGATAAAGCAGAACTCTATACGCGCGTTGTCCTGGATGCTTGTTCAGCGCGGGCCGCGTGGCGTGATGCGATAGCCGATGCGCCGGCCTCGCCAGAGGACCGTCTTCGCAGTTTGATTTACCATTTTTTGAAATTGTTGCTCGATCCGGCGCGGCCGGCCTGGAAACGGCGGCTGATGGTTCGGGAGATGGCCAACCCAACTGAGGCGCTCGATCAACTGGTAGAACAGAATATTCGCCCGCTGCGCGATGAATACCTGCTTCCGACCTTGAACGAACTCACCGGCGGCTACTGCACCCGGCGGCAATTGGGTCGTATCTCGGCGAGCGTTATGAGCCAGTGCCATTATTATTTGCAGTGCCAACCGATTCTCGAACGGTTGATTACTGACTACAAAATGGACGACGCCGAGATCGTCGAGATCGCAGAGCACATCAGTCAATTTTCTCTGGAGGCAATCGCCGGACTCACCCGGCGCGCGCGCCAATCCTGATCGTTTTCGACCTTTTCAGCGGTTAGATCCCTATGAGTACCACAGTTACTGCAAATTCGGTTGTTGACTTCAGAGCCAGCCAACAAGGCCGGCCCGCACAAGAGACGCGTGTTGATGTGCCGGACGCAAAAAAGCAAAAACGCCGGCGTATGCGGCCCCGCAAGCTGATTCTGTTTGCGGCGGCCGGCCTGATCCTGGCTGGTGCGACCTATTGGTATCTGCGTAGTACCGGGTACGAATCTACCGACGACGCTTCCATTGAGGCGCATGTGATTGAAGTCAGCCCCAAAATTTCCGCGCATGTTCAGGCCGTCCATTTTGACGACAACTACAAAGTGAAGCGAGGCGACCTCTTGCTGGAACTTGATCCCCGGGACTTCGAAGTCTCGCTGGCGAACGCAGAAGCCAATCTGGCTTCGGCCAAAAGCAAACTGAACGAGTCCGGCGCGCAAGAGAAAGTTGCGGAAGCTGGTTTTGGGCAGGCCAAAGCGGATCTGGCGAGCGCCCAGGCGACGGCCGACGACGTTGAGGCAGACTTCAAGCGCAACGAGCAGCTCTATGCGACTCGGGTGATCGACCGGAGAGAGTATGATTCGTCGGTTGCGCAGGCAAAGACCGCGAGGGCTAATGTTGAATCTGCTTCAAAAAGAGTCACTTCGCAGGAGGCCCAGGTACTCCTCGCATCAGCGCAGTACATCACAGCCGCAGCGGAAGAGAAACAGGCAGATTCGCTGGTGCAACAAGCAGAGCTACAGCTCTCTTACACGAAGATCTACGCGGCTTTTGATGGGCGAGTCACAAGGAAGAGTGTCGAGCCGGGCAACTATGTTCAGCCTGGCCAGACGCTGTTTTCGCTGGTTCTGCCGGATGTCTGGGTCGTCGCCGACTTCAAAGAAACGCAGCTCAAGCGAATGAGCGTCGGCCAGTCGGTTTCCGTCCATGTCGACGCGATTCCTGGACGAGAATTCAAGGCCCACGTTGAGAGCTTTCAGATCGGCACCGGCAGCCGGTTTACTTTGCTGCCCCCGGAGAACGCCACCGGTAACTTTGTAAAGGTTGTTCAGCGAGTCCCGGTGAAGATCATTTTTGACGAGCCTGCGGTCGATCTCGAACTGCTCTGGGCGGGCGAATCGGTCGAACCACGGGTCGATCTGAACAGTCGCGCGAACCGCGAAGATCAGCGGGCGGCACCGTTGCCACCTGCGATCCTTGGCGCAGCAGACGCAGCAGCGCCCAAACCGTAACAGGCATCTTTCTGCCAGAATTAGTCAGCGGACAATTCCTGAAAGGAACGAATGGCGCACGCAATCACACCGAGCGGACGTGCAGTTAATCCGTGGTGGATCGGATTAACGCTGACCCTTGCGACCTTTATGGAATTGCTGGATACGAGTATCGCGAACGTTTCGCTGCCACACATTGCCGGAGGGCTCGGCACCAGTCTGGATGAAGCGACCTGGGTTTTGACCAGCTACCTGGTCGCGAACGCGGTTGTCCTTCCACTCAGCGCGTGGCTGAGCCGTGTGTTCGGGCGAAGGAATTATTACATGGCTTGCGTCGCCCTGTTCACGGTCAGTTCGTTGCTGTGCGGGCTGGCCCCGAACCTCGGGTTGCTGATCTTCTTTCGGGTATTGCAAGGGATTGCCGGTGGCGGTCTGGCACCGTCGGAGCAGGCGATGCTCGTTGATACGTTCCCAGCGGAAAAACGGGCCGCGGCATTCGGACTCTACAGCATGGCGATTGTGCTCGCGCCGGCGATTGGACCAACGCTTGGAGGCTGGATCACCGACAACTCCTCGTGGCGCTGGATTTTCTTCATTAATATCCCGGTGGGGTTGCTTTCGGTGTTCCTGACCAGCCGGCTAGTGACCGATCCTCCCGAGTTCACCGAGGAGCGCCGAAGAATCAAAGCCAGTGGTCAAGGGCGAATCGACTATCTCGGCATTCTGTTGTTGGCGATCGGGTTTGGCTGTCTGGAAGTGGTTCTTGACAAGGGACAGGAAGACGATTGGTTCGGCAGCCCGTTTATTACTGCGTTTACGGTCGTGAGCGTGATAGCGCTGGTGACGGCGATTGTCTGGGAACTCAAGCACAAGGATCCGGTGGTGGATCTGACTCTGTTTGCCAATCGGAATTTCGCGATCGCCTGCTCGATGTTTTTCCTCTTTGGATTTATTCTGTTCAGTACCACTGTATTAATCCCGCAGCTGCTGCAATCGCTGAACAACTATGACGCAACGACAGCCGGTCTGGTGCTGACTCCGGGTGCGATCGTCATCGTTTTGATGGCTCCGTTCATCGTACGACTTACACCGATCTTGGGCGCGAAACGATTGCTCGTGATCGGGTTCACCGTGCTCGCCGTTGCGGTCTGGCACCTGTCACGACTCGATTTGACGGCCGACTACGGAACCTTTGTGCAGGCTCGGATGCTGCAAGGGTTCGGCCTCGGGTTCCTCATCGTCCCGATCAGCCAGGTGACCTACTCCTATCTGCCACCTGAAAAAAACAATAAAGCCAGCAGTTTGACCAATCTGTTCCGCAACGAAGGCGGGAGCTTCGGAATCACGTTTGCCAATGTGGTTTTGGCGCAACGCGGGCAATTTCATCAAAGCGTGCTCGCACAACACCTGACGCCGGACCACTCGATTTATCGGGATTGGCTGCAGCATACGGCTTCGGTGTTCATGCACGCCGGATATACCGCAGTTGAAGCGGCCAGCCGTGCCGAGGGCCAACTGTACGCTGTGTTGAATCAGCAGGCTGCGCTGCTTTCGTACCTGGATTGTTTTGTCGGCCTGGTTGTGCCTGCATGTATCGGAGTGGGGTTCGCATTCGCGATCAAGAACTTCAAAGCGCCAAATAAACAGGCACCTGCACATTAACAGGGGTTATATGGCCACGGTGGAAGAGGGGTCTCGCCTGTTTTCCTGGGCTGTGGCATCGTTCGATCGTCGATTGCAAACCAAAGTCAAAACACTCATGAGTCTATTTTCTGGCAAAGTTATATTGATCACTGGAGGAAATTGACCCTCGAGGAGCTAAGTCATGCCAGACGAAGAAACGAAGTCTCCGGGTCCCGGCCAGCCTGCAGAAAAGGATGCGCCGGCGGGGCAACCGCCCAAGAAAAGGCGTCGCTGGCTTTTGCCGGTTGTCGTTCTGCTTGTCGTTGTCGGGCTGATTTCTGGGATTCCGCGATTGATACGGGCGTTCAACACGGTTGCGACAGACGACGCGTACGTCAACGGCTACGTCACATTTGTTGCGCCGCGAGTTACCGGGCAAGTCGCGCAGGTTCTCGTCGAAGACAATTATCGCGTCAAGAAAGGGGATGTACTTGTCGAACTCGATCCGGAACCCTACCAGGTACAGGTTGCCATCAAACAGGCGGGAGTCGATGCCGCTCAGGCGGCGGTGGTTGTTGCAGAAGCGAACGCTCGCAGCGCGGTTGCGCAGGTGAGAAGTGAGCGGTTCAAGCTCCTGACGGCAATCCAGGATGTCGACAATCAAATCGCGATAATCCGGGCACGTGTTGCGACCTGGGAGCAAGCGAAAGCCACTCTGGTCCTGGCCCAGGCTGAGTTTGACCGCGCTCAGCGGCTGCTCAACACAAAAGTCGTCAGCCCGGAAGAATACGATCAAAAGCGAGAAGCGCTGGACGTCGCGACCGCACAGGTTAAGCAAACACTCGAAAGCGTCTATCAGGCCCGCGTTGCTCTCGGGTTGCCGGCCCAACCGTCCGACGGAACGGGTCTAGCGGATGTGCCGGATAATCTTGATCAGACGTTTTCTTCGGTTCGCGAGGCGTTGGCAATGCTTTATCAGGGGGCTGCAGGACTTGGAGTCGTAGTATCCTCCTACAATCTTTCGCCCAAAGAGGCCATCGAGGAATTTTACAAGCGCAGCCCTTCCGGCAACATCGATCAAATCTACGCGGAGATCATTCGAAACGCGCCGGGATTGAAGCAGTCTCAAACGGTCTTGATGCAGGCTCGACGAGATCTCGACCTGGCAAAGCTTGATCTGCGCTATTGCACCGTGGTTGCCGAGATCGACGGGGTTATCACCCGGAGGAACGTGAATCCTGGCAACAATGTGCAGAGCGGCCAGAGCCTGATGGCAATCCGATCCCTGCGCGATATATGGATAGACGCCAATTTCAAGGAAACGCAACTCCGGAATTTGCGGATCGGTCAGCGTGTCGATCTGAAGCTCGATATGTACGGAGGGAAACAGACTTTCGAAGGACGCATTTCCGGATTTACCAACGGGACAGGTTCGACGTTGTCGCTGTTACCGGCGGAAAATGCGACCGGGAACTTCGTTAAAGTCGTGCAGCGGTTGCCGGTGCGTGTCGACGTCATGAACTACGACCCTGATAAGGCGCCGCTTTTTGTTGGACTCTCTGTCACGCCGACGGTCGACTTGACTTCTCCTCCGGCCGGGCCGAATGCCGGGCAGTTTTTGCAGGCTCAGGCCGCGCTGCCAGTCGGCCCAACGTCGCCCACGCCATGAATCTCCACTAAAATGACGTTCTATACCGCCAGCGACTCCTTCGCGGACGCGACTGCGTAATCCCGGTTGAGGCGCGCGATAAATGTGGCGCTGACTTCGGCCGGACAAATGGCTTCGCACTCGTAATGATTCCGGCAATTGCCGAAACCGAGCTCGTCCATTTTTCGGACCATGTTAAGAGCGCGGGTATCCCGTTCCGCCTGGCCTTGGGGCAAAAGCCCGAGATGGGAAACCTTGGCGGATACAAACAACATGGCTGAGGAGTTCGGACAGGCCGCGACACAGGCGCCGCACCCAATACAGGCGGCGGCTTCCATCGCGAGGTCCGCGATATGTTTCCCTACGGGCAACGAATTCGCTTCCGGAGCCGAACCGGTCCGGGCAACGATGTAACCGCCGGCTTCAATGATTTCGTCAAATGCGCTGCGATCGACGATAAGGTCCTTGATTACCGGGAAAGCCGCCGCGCGAAACGGTTCAATCCAGATCGTGTCGCCTTCGGTAAATTTCCGCATGTAGAGCTGGCAAGTCGTTCCTTTTCCAGGGCCGTGTGCAACGCCGTTGATCACGAGTGAACACATTCCACAGATCCCCTCCCGGCAATCGGAATCGAAAGCGATTGGATCCTCGCGTTTATTCGTGAGAGATTCGTTGACGATGTCGAGCATCTCGAGCAAAGAGGCGTCTGAGGGAATTTCAGTTGCGGAATAGTCCTGAAAATCGCCCG
>CAZMNG010000249.1:0-6188 GCA_964567505.1 uncultured Chthoniobacterales bacterium | reverse complement strand
AAGAAACAGCACTACAACATTGAACCGGACGGAACCTGGCGCCTCCTCGGCGAAGAATAAGACGGTGCGCTTTCCGAAAGCCGTACTTTAACATACGTGGGTTACGGTACAGTGCAGCGGCCGAATTCTCCGACATTTAAACGGGCTGTTCTCCCACCAGGTCCGGATAACAATCGCCTAAAGACCGCGAGGCGTTTGCCGATAAAGACCCTTTTTAAAATCAAGCATGTACGAAATGAAGGAACTTTTAGCCATCGGCCTGACCGCGCTCACGCTCGCAGGTTGCTCGACCAACAACGATGTCAGCACATTCTACCGACAAAATCCCTCCGTCGCCGCCGGCCCAACGACGAAAGTGACCGCAGCGTTCATTCTTGCCGACCAAGGCACGCTCCGCTCGACGCTACAGTCCTATAAGGATGACGGGTATCGACTGATCGGAGTCTCGGACTTTACGAACCTCATCGGCCAACCGATGCGCACGCAAGCTTTAGCCTACGCCAAGCAAATCGGCGCCGATCTTGTAGTTTATGTGGTTGCGCCGGTCGGTCCGGAGGTTCATCCGGTTAATCAGCTTGTCATGGATTCGCCAGGCGGGCTATGTCACCACCAACACAACGGCCAACGTGTATGGAAATTTTAATGTCAATGGCGACGTGAACGGATTCGGCAATTACGACGGGAGTGGGACCGCTACGACCACGACCTACGTTCCGCCGCAATTTCACACCCAGGTCGTTCCGGAGACATTTATTCGAACCGAGCACGCCATAGCGTTTCTTTCGAACTAGGCGTCTTCAGGTAATGGCTGAAGTCCATTCTGGGCTGGCTAGCGGCTGCTAGCAGGAGCAGGGTCTCGGCCTCGGGATCATCAAGCGCGAATGCTCGAGCGGATCTGAGTCGAACGTTAAAGTGGTGCCTGCCTCCATTGCCCGGGTGTTTGCGGCTAGCGGATTTGCCACTTCTCCAAGTACTCTTGGAGGGCGGCCTCGTTGGTATCGCACGCGGGGCCAAGGGGAAGAACTTGGGTTCGCTAGCGCCACAGAGCGACTGCTCCCGAGCTGGAATTTCTCGGTCGCGGCTCAGAAGCGCTTTCGCGAGGAATCGCTTGATAGATAGGCCATCAGGGCCGCGCTGACGATCGTCCCTGGCGCCAGGCTCAGCTTAAAAGCGTGCGCCTTTAAGAGCCGATAAGCCACTGGCTCAATGCTCAAATGCATCCTTACTTTATCGGTCCTGGGTCGACCGCTGCCGGGCCTGGGTCCGCCACGTCCGACCTTTTTGTTTTTGGGCTCATCCATGAGTTTTGAGATTTTAGGCTAGCGCGGTGATTTTGAAATAGCAACCCCTCTAACCAATTGACTCTGGCCGGCTTTTCATGTATGAAATCAGCGCCCACGAAACCTTTTATGCAAACCGCAACTCAGATTTTTAATCAATTGCGCGCCGGCGATTTCACAGAGACCCAGGCCAAGACGCTTACTCTCGTCCTGCAGCAGGCCGGCGTCGCCGAACCGGGCGCGATCGGGGGCGAGCTCGAGCAAATCGAATCCTTGCTCGATGCAGAACCGTTCGCCCCGTTCTCTATCGAGATGGCCGGCGGCCGCTCCTTTAGCGTTCGCTCTCCGGTTGTGTGCCGATTTACTCGCCACGGCTCGATTGAACTACGCCAACCGGGTGAGGGTCGCTCAATTCTGAACACCGACGCCATCGCCGGACTCCGCAAACTCGAGGTCGCCTCATGAACGAAGAACTTGGCAAACAGCTGGCGGCGCTCTGCGAGAAGCTCGCGGTCACAGCCGACCATCTGTGGAGTGTCCTGGTAAGGCAAGCCTGCATCGACGACATCAGCTCGTTGGTGACCACTTTCTCGTGACCCTTACAAGGCGCTCCCAGAGCCGTACGAATATGAGCATTGATACACTCAGAGAAGCTAAGAAACTCGAAGAGGCAGGCTTCGCGCCTGAGCAAGCGGCCGCCATTGTAGAGATCCAGTGGAGATCGCCTTCGTGGGTTTTGCGCAACCTTGAAAAGAGCGGATTCGAACGCCAGCAAGCCGAAGCAATTTTGGACCTTTACTGGAGTGTCCGTAATGAGACCATGATGCGTCACCCGATGCGTTCAGGCCTAATCGGCGGCGCAGCGATCAGCCTGATCATCTTTGGCATCTATTTCATTCTCGCCGTCTCGCTCGGTTGGCACCCGCAGTTCCACCCATGACCAAGGGCGATCTGCAAAGCTTCGAATGCGAAGCCGAAAGCATTCATGCGCAAACGCGATCGGATGGTGAGGCGTTGGACGCTCACAATCCTACTAGTGAACTTAGCGTACTTTCTCGCTCTCATGGGCGAGCTCTGGCCTATCGGCGGCTATCAATGAAAAATCCGAATTCCACCTTCTGCCGAGCAGTCGCGCTGCAGGTAATCCTGATCGGCGCGATCCCTGTCGGCTTATCGGCATCGATCGTCTCCATGCTTCTACACCTGAGACCCTAAATGAAAGTCGCTGCCGGATTTGACCCCGGGGAATGGTATGATTGATCAACTGCGCGAGTTAGCCGAAGCCGAGCCATTCGTACCCTTTACTGTTCGCTTGCAAACGGGCACCAAGCTGTGCGTCGCGAAGAAGCTAGACATAGAATTCACCCACTACGGAAGTCCGAAAATTCGCTCTGCAGGAAAACACGGCAACCTTGAGGACTTCGATGAGCGTAACCGCTGGCACATTCTCAACGTCGACGCGATCGCTGAAATCATTCTATGACGATATGATGGGCCCTCGACAAAGCGCGAAGCCGGTCACAACGACACCGATGATAGTTAGAGCTCTTTTGGTGCTAGCAGGTCTGAGCTTATGGTGGGTGATCAACCTCCCTTACCTGGGTGATTTCACCCCATTTGTGATTCTGCTCTGTCTGGCTCCGCCGGTGCTTTTGACCGCACTCGTTTTCGCTCTGGGCCTCGGCTCGCCAAGGAAGCAGCCAGCCGGCAGTTCAGGTTCCAGGCCTGCTCCCGGGAACGGCTCGCCGGCGGCGCATGTGATTACTTCGGCGGCCGAGGCGCGCGCAAACCAACTGGCGCTCGAAACCCTCGCTGACGAATATGACTGGGACCTTGCAGCTGGGGGGCGGCGACGAAACGCTTACCACCGTACCCGGCTCGTTTGGGGCTGTGCGATGGCGAGATCCGGCGTTATTTGTGCCACAGGAGAAACTAACGATAAATAACATCTGACCGGCTTGAAAAAAACCAACGAAGCTGACTCGCTGCCCGGATTGACTCTGACTAAACTTTAGCGAGCTTGCGCCGAACTAACCGTTTTCTAACCATTTCCAACAACGATGAACTTATTTGAACGTCTCACCCCAGGCCCGACCAGCTGGCCCGTTTCTGCGTCGCATGAGATCCGTAAGGCCCGCAACCTCGTATTGTGGATCCTGGTAATCGCCGGACTGATCAGCTTACGCCACTTGAACACCGTGCCTTTCCGGCTCAAGTTCTACTCCAAGAATAATCGCATAGAAACCGCGGTCGATTTGTTAGGCAGCTACTACCGGCCGATCAAAGAAGGCGAGGATGCCGGCGCCGGCGTGCGCTATCACAGCCTCCAAGATGCCGAGGAAGCCTGGGACCGTTATGATTCCCCACGAGTAGCGGCATTAAGGGCACAGGAGCAAGCTGCGCAAAACGAACAATTCCAGGCACTCATGAACGGGCTCATCAACGCTAACAGGGAGCGAACTCCAAAGGATGCTATCTACCGGCAGCAGCAGGACACGGCTACCACGGCTCAAGGGCCTTTTAGCGTCATGGATGTCAAACGATGGGCGCTCCGAAGCAACGGAGTTGACGATAAGCTTTACAGCGACGCGCAGATCGAGGCACTGGCTGATACCCAGCTCAGGGGCCTTGTCCCGGTGCCGCCGCCTCGGTAAAACAAACTCGTTCACACGTGAACACTCTGTTTACTCCAGAAGATACGTGCGCGCTTTGCCATATCGGGCTCTTTTTTGGCCAGATGAGCCTCTGGTTGGTAGCGATGCGTTTTTATCAGTGGCGGACAAGGCGGCCAGGCAAGCAAGCTGAAAATATCTGGAGCTATATTCTGCCACTCATCGGGGTCGGATTTTTCGTCGGCGCCGGGATCGGTCTCTACCAGTTCGGCGGAAACGCCGTAGAGATACAGGACCGTTACGCTACGACGGACCAAGACGGGACAGCGTTTTTGACCGGGGGCGCATGGGGCGCCTTAGGCAGTGTTCCGGTAGCCCTGGCCATCGCTGCCCTGGTGCGAGTCCGTGCTCGGACGCTGCAACGAGCGGCCAAACGACGCGCGCTAGCAGAAGTGCTAGCACGCCAGGAAGAGCAGCGCCGTGGGCTGGCGGACAAAGCCGTACGAGAACTAGATACTATTTTTGCCCGCAAACCATACCTGGCCCTTGATCACGTTCAGGTGCAACAGTTTTTGCGCGGCCATAAAAACTAACTGCCCGGCTCAAGGTTACAAATCGACCACCTGACACAGGATCTGCATATCGGGCCGACAGGAGACTAACTCATGAGCTACTCAAACGAATTAAGTGATTGTTCACCGGCGGAACTGCAGGCTCTTGTTCAAATCGTTCGCCTGGCCGCTGAGCTTCATTCAAAACAGCTCTTGAGCGCCGATTGCGCGAATATGATTGACGCCATTGTCGAAACAGCGTTCCTGTTGGAACCGGCTGCCAGCGTGATTGCAGACGATCCGGACGAGGGCGACGGCAACAACTAACAAAAGCAAGGGGAATCGGACTCACGCTCGCCTATTTAACCGCCCGGCAGGCGCTCTCTAAGCATAGCGCATCCATTCGCCCGGGGTAGGCTCAGCTTCGGTATTTTTCGCTTGCCTGACCGGCGCCCCGATAGAGTTCGCGCTGGTATTTGCAGGCATGGTGCTGGTCGTTCCAGGCATAAAAATCGCGCGACCTGCGTGCGCATTCGATTCGAGCGGAGATGGTGGCACGGTTTTTAAGTGCAGCTGCGCTTTGGCCTGGAGAGTTGCGTCGCGCTCCAAATCTCTAATCACATTGTCGCGATCTTCTTCGTTCATCGCCCTGAACTCCGGATCTTCGATCTCAGCGGACAATAGCGGTTTCAATGCCTGCCCGCGTAGCTTGACAAAGTCGTAAAACTCATCTGGGTCAAGCTTGCGACCGTCCACGCTAGCGCTGGTCGGATAACTCAGTTTGACATTGTTATCGACGATAAACCGCCAGACCGGGTCCTGACTCTGCGCCTGGCCGCCGACAAAAGGAATATCTAGCCGTGACACAGGGTTGCTAGCAATCTCTTCGCCAAGAACATTCAACTGCGGTCTAAGGCCAAACAAGAACTGATTGGCGATCGGGATCGACCGTGCCGCTTCCCCAATCAGACCTTTGCCTTGGTACACTGTCGGATTGAAGAAACGCAGGATTTGCCGGGTGCCCGTTCCGCCGAATGGCACCATAGCAGCGCTGCTCGTAACTGTAGCGGCAAAATTCTGCAGGCTAACCTGTGAATCGTGACCCTCAGGAGCAGAAAGCAGTGTCAGCAGCGTGTTCATCCCTTGCAGGAAATTGTCGTGCATGACCGAGCCGACTCCGGCCCACAGCTCAGCTTTCAAGAGGTCAACCGTCCAGTTCTGGCTTTCGCCCTTGTCGTAACGGAAAAAATCGCCTAACTGCCCGCGCAGCGGCGTGTTGACGTAAGGATAGTAACGGTCACCAACCTTGAACGAGTACGGCAAACCCCCGCTAGCGCGCCACTGTTTCTTTTCTTCAGAATCGCTTGGGCCCTCCCCGTGGATGTTGAACCACGGATTCGGATTGCCGAGCTGGCTGAGCACGTAGGCAGCCCCTGCGGCCCAAAGCGCGGTTCCGGTGTACGCCTTGCCCATGAACGTCTGTTTAATGTCCTCTTTTTCCTGGTCAGAAAGTTCTTCCCATTTGAAGCCCGGAACGCCATCAAAGAGTGATTCGGGACCGCCGAACTGGTGGCCACCGATCTCGAAGCCGGCGCGCCAGAATCCCAGCGGGCTGTAGTTCACCATGTCATTGACGATGTTGCCGGGCAGCGTCACAAATGGCGAACACAGTGAGCCGAAGATCGGGTGATCGCGGCGCAGTTCGTTCAGGAACGCAGTAACCTTGCCCATGACGCCGTACGGAG
>CAZMNG010000248.1:0-6189 GCA_964567505.1 uncultured Chthoniobacterales bacterium | reverse complement strand
CTCGCAGAGCCGCTTCAGACGCGGCGCACTTTTCATGTGATGAAAAGTGCGGGTTAGCCGTTGCGCGCCTCGCGAAAGGCGCTGCCGAAGAATGAATAGAGGTCGGATGGGAGCATCGATTCTTCGGATGAATGACTCGCCGCGAACTCCGCCGCTCTCCCACAGAGCCATGCCCCGAGTCTTCCGGCATCGTAATCCGGAATCCCTCGAGCCAAAAGGGCGGCGCAAACCCCTGTCAGAACATCGCCGGATCCGCCTGTGGCAAGCCCGGGCGATCCGGTGGAGTTGTAGGCCATCGGTTTCCCGTGTTTGCCGACTAGCGTTCGAGCACCTTTCAGAAGCAGAGCACACGAAAACTCGGTCGTAAATTCCCGAACGATTTCGATCCGACTCTTGCCATTCGTTGACCAGATCCGCCCCATTTCCCCGGGGTGCGGCGTCAGGAGGCGTGCTCCGGCGCAGTTGTGTAAGGTATGGACCGAAGTTGAAAGTGCATTCAGCGCGTCTGCGTCAACGACCATCGGTCCGCCAAACTGCGACACAACGTCAAGAATCGCTTCCGGTTCGGCTGCGCCGAGTCCGGGGCCGATGCCGATCGCGTCCAGGCGATCTTCAAGCACCGAACGGAGATCCCGAACCGGTTTGACCATAATTTCCGATGCAACGGTGCTCACGACCAGACTGTAAATGACTTCCGGCACGTACAGAGTAATCAACCCTCCGCCCGCGCGCGCTGATGCAATGGAACACAAAACAGCGGCGCCAACGAAACCGCGAGAACCCGCAACAATTCCGATCCGTCCGAAATCGCCTTTGTGCGAGTCGAACGCACGGCACGGGACGAACCTGTGCAAGTTAACGGGAGAACTCAGAACAGGTCGATTAGAATCGATGGGCGCGCGCGCCGTCAATTCCGGCAACTCGACTACGAGGATCCGACCGACGAAGTTTGTCGCATCGTCACGGAAGAGCGCGGATTTTGGAAAACTGATCGTGACAGTGAAATCCGCCACGACCGCATCCGGATCGACTGAATCTTCCCCGACTCCGGTTGGTAGATCGACCGCATAGGTACTTGCATTCGCTCGAACGCGGAGCGCGTTCATTTCTCGCGTCAACGCTTTCAGCGGGGAGCTCAGCGTCGACCGGGACCCGAGTCCAAGGAGCCCATCAAGTATTACTTTCGGCCGATCTCTTGGCAAGTCGCTGACAGGTGCATCAACCTGGCGCGCATGCAGTTGCTGCAGCTTCTTTTTTGGGAGCGGCTGCAGATCACTCTGCGGCACCAATGGCCGGGTCCAGACTTCCCAACCGGCTCGTGCGAGCAATGATCCCGTAACGATTGCGTCGCCGGCGTTATTTCCTTTGCCCAGATAGGCTATACAGATGCCGGGCCGAGGTTCGCGCTCCAGAATCGCATGCGCGATTCCTTCAGCCGCTTGATCCATCAAGGTTTCGGCTTCGACGCCGTCCGCGAACACAGCTCGTTCGAGGTCCGACACTTCGCTGGAAGTGAGGATCGCATCAGTCACAGGGGCTATTTTTTTCCGCTTGGACATGGAGTTCAATCTTCACGTCATCTCCGACGATTTGCGCCCCTTCGACCACTTTGTTCCAGACCAATCCGAAGTCTTGCCGTTTTAGCGCAGTCGTCGCATCCCAGCCAGTAAGAACGGATCCCGGTTTGGGTCCGGCCCCTTTGCCAAGCAACTCAACCGCTAAAACGACTTCTTTTGTGACCCCGTGAATGGTCAGATCGCCCGTAACATCCGCAGTGTCTTTGCCGATTGATTTAACCGATTTGCTCTTGAAAGTAATTGTTGGGAATTTTTCGGCGTCGAAGAAGTCTGGCGATCGCAAATTGTCATCGCGCGTTTTGAATCCGGTATCGATGCTTGCGGTCTTGATCGTTACATCGACAGACGACTGCTCAGGATTCGCTTCGTCGAAAGTGATTGATCCGACGAAGTCGTCAAACTTGCCGGGCACAGTCGAAAACAGGTGCCGAACTTGAAACCCGATTGTCGTGTGGTTTTTGTCGAACACATAAGTATCAGCTGCGAAAGCGGAATGCATCAGCAGCAACGCCGAGACGGAGGTCAGAATTGTTAATTTCTTCATGCGAATAATTTGGTCTAGCCTAAGGACCGTCGAGCGACGGAGTCAACCGCGCAGAAACCAAATTTCAACCCCGCATAAGCAACCCCGTTAAGGCACCAGGGAAAATGCGGGTTCGCGGTCGCGGCGGGGAACCGTGTCCCGTGATTGCCCGCTAATTGCCAAGTTCGCATAACTCACGGTCCGTGATAAATGTGCACGGGGTACCGGTCCGGCCCAGGCCGGATCGGGGCTAGCCGCCAAGGCTGTTCCCCGAACACTTTCGGGGTTCAACCCGTCAAGACTTCGGCGAGCTCAGACGAGCCGCTGCTTTCCAAGCAGCCGCCGACGGATGAATTTCTTACAAGCCCCTCACATGGCCAAAGCGCCACTGTTAGGAAAAAGGAACTTCAAGTTCCTCAAAAGTCATAATGATTGCGAAAAGTTCGCTCCGGCTAGACTTTGCTTTTGAAGTCTTTGCCTGGGACAAACTTGACCGTCTTTGACTTCGGGATACGAATCTGCTGAAGAGTTTTTGGATTGACGCCTTTTCGGGCTTTTCTTTCAACCACCTTGAAGGTCCCGAATCCTACCAACTGGACGATCTTATCCTTTTTTACGCCGACCTTCACGGCAGTGATAACCGCTGTGACCGCCCTTTCCGCTTCCGTCTTACTCGTTTCGTTTCCGAGTTGCTTTTGAACCGCTTCAACTAACTCTACTTTGTTCATGATAAACGACGCGTTTGCCGTGGGACGAGAGGCTTTGGAACCTAGTATCCAAGCCGGTTTGCGGACGAACGCTCCTAATTTTGTCGTTTTGACAACATTCGTCTGTTTTTGTCAATGCATTAATGCCGTTTTATGGTTTCGGAGCTAATTCTGGAGCCAGGCGCCGGATCGGATCAATTCGCAGACAAAGTTGAATAGTCGATTGTTCTAAGTCGGTGGACTCTTGCGCCAAGCCTCGGGATACATTCAATCAACGCCCGCGTATAAGGGTGCTGCGGCTCTCGCAGAACTGATTCAGCGTTCCCAACTTCAACCACGCGGCCGCGAAACATCACAGCAACTTTGTCAGCCAATCCGCGGATGATTCCGAAGTTGTGGGTAATCAGGATAATCGACATCCGGTATTTGCGCTTTAATTCACGGAACAACTCGAGGATTTGCCGTTGGATCGTAACATCCAGAGCGGTGGTTGGTTCATCTGCAACCAGGATTGCCGGACGGCAACAAAGGGCCATCGCAATCATAACGCGCTGCTGCATACCGCCGCTTAGTTGAAACGGATAGTCTCTCAATCTTTCTGCCGCGTCGACAATTCCAACCTGATCCAGCCAATAGATGACCTCGTTTTTGACGTTGCGAACATCCGGTCGATGCAAACGGATAGCCTCCGCGATCTGTTCGTAAATGGAGAATACGGGATTCAAGCTTGTCGCAGGCTCCTGGAAAATGTATGCGATCTGATTTCCGCGGAGGGATCGCAACTGGCGATCACTCATACCCAGCACCGATTTCCCCTCGAACAGGATTTCACCGGCTTCGTAGATCGCCGGTGGTTCCGGGAGCAGGCGCGTGAGTGCCATCGCTGTCACCGATTTGCCACTGCCACTTTCCCCGACAATCGCCAAAGTCTCTCCTGTCTCCAGGCCAAGCGAAACTGAGCGGACGGCGGGAACCGTTGCTCCGCCAGATTGAAAATTGACTGTGAGACCCCTGACTTCGAGCATCAGTGTTGATTAGCGCGAAAATCTCGTGAGGAAAAGCTTTCGTGAGATTTCAGCGTGATGGGACACCGGGCGTAGGCTTCGTCGGAGGGTTCGTGAGCGATGCAGGCTCCGGCTGTGCCAGCCGCGATCTCCGTGATTGAAAACAGCTCTTTAGGAGAATAGTAATCCGTTTTGTGAAACTGCCAACGCTGCTGCTTGCCGTTATCGGGATACTCATCCCCGTTGCGCATGCCGATCAAGACGAACTTGTGATTGGTATGGAAATGGCCTTCCCACCGTTCGAGATGCTGGATTCAAAGGGCCAACCAGCCGGCGTGAGCGTCGACATGGCCCATGCCATGGGTCAATACCTCAATCGTCCAGTCCGAATAGAGAATATTCCTTTTGACGGTTTGATTCCATCTTTGAAGACGGGCAAGATCGACGTGATTATATCGTCGCTGACGGTCACAGAGGACCGCAAAAAATCGATCGATTTTACTGATCCCTATTTGAAGATGGGGCTCGCGATTCTAACCACCAAAGACGGCGACATCCAATCGATCGATGACGTAGACAAACCCGGCCGCCGCGTTGCAGTGAAGAAGGGGACTACGGGGAACATCTACGCTATCCAGCATTTCAAAAACGCGAAACTGCTCGTGCTTAATGACCAGAGCACCTGCGCAATTGAAGTCTCCCAAGGAAAAGCAGACTGTTTCATTTACGATCAGATTTCCATTTTCCAAAACTGGAAAAAATACGAAGCGACAACACGAGCGATCTTGCAACCATTCTCGCAAGAGGATTGGGCAATGGGCATCCGGAAAGGGAACGACGGACTTCGAACACAAATCAATGGGTTCCTCAAACAATTCAAGGAATCGGGCGGGTTTAATGCGCTCGGCACCAAATATTTCGGCGAAAGCAAGAAGGCCTTCCAAGCGCTCGGGATTCCATTCTACTTTTAAGCTTTCTTCAGCAGCATGCCAGCAACACCAAACCGATTCCGATGGCTGAAATACCTCGCCGGAGGGCTGCTGGTGGTGATTATCCTGGCGTTGGTCTTTTACCAGCAGATCATCTTCGGTATCGCTCAAATCGTTGCTGAACAAGTTGCGAAGTCTCAAGCGTTCGATTTGCGGTTCAAAATCGGGGGGTCGATCTATTCGAACCTTTATATTGAAGACCTGCATCTGCAGCCGTTGCCGGAGAACACAAAACTTCCGCTGGAACGCGTGGATGCCAAACGGATCGTTCTCCGGTACAACCTGGCGGCACTTTTGAAGAAAGACTTCCTGAACATCGTAGACCTCGTCGAACTAAAAGATATCGACGTCGTTGTGCGTCCCTCTTCCGAACCCGCTCCGCCCCAGAGTAAAGCGAGCGGCCTCCGAATCCCGGCTGTAATTCCGAGAAATATCGATGTCCAGGATGTGAACCTCCTCGTTCGAACGCCGACTGGGGACCTGGAGATCAAAAAATTCGCGCTCGAATTTCGCCAAGGAGGAAATGGGTCCCTTGCGTGCGATTCCCTGCGTCTGCCGGGAATCGGCCC
This sequence comes from uncultured Chthoniobacterales bacterium, assembly GCA_964567505.1. Lineage (GTDB taxonomy): Bacteria > Verrucomicrobiota > Verrucomicrobiia > Chthoniobacterales > JAFAMB01 > JAFAMB01. The sequence continues at coordinate 820 of CAZMNG010000248.1, read as the reverse complement.
ATGGGATGATCTGCACGCGGACCTGACCGACCAACAAGACACGTTGGCGCTCACAGATCTTGTTCTCCCGCCGCTGCTGGATTTACGCCGGTTGCAGATCGATCTTTCAGGTTCCGACCAGGGCACGTACAGGCTAGACCTCGACGCCCAGGCGCTCGGGGCATCGATCACGGCGAACGCGTCGTATCTTCAGCCGGCCGACAAACCCTCAATCGATGCGACGCTGAGCGTCCTTGGACTGGACCTTGCGCAATTGCAAAAGCTGGTGCCGATTCCGCTCTCCGGTTCGGTTCCGAAGATCGAAGCTCATTTGAACGGCGAATTGGACCGCCCGACAAGCCTTTCAGCATCGTTTTCGGCAAACGCGAATGCAATCAAATATGAGAACTACCTGATCGACACCGTCCGGGTTTCAATCGTCGTTGACCGCGGAAAAGGTGATCTGCGGGAACTCTCGATCAACGCCGGTGCAAACCAGCTTCGGGCGGCCGGCGGTTTCAAGCTGCCAGAGGATGCGAACAACCTGCTCACCGGTTCCAACGCAAATATCGGCATTGCCGCTTCGTTTACTGAACCGGAGCGCTTTGTTCCTGGTCTGAATGCCGTGTCTCTTGTGTCCGGGACGATCGGGCTCGTCAACGGGATAGCTGAAGCTCTCTTCTCGGACTCGGTCGCTAATATCGCGATGCCGAAGTCTTTGCCCGGATTGTCTGTTTCCAGGGTTGATACCCTTCTGATGGCCGTTGCAGCGCTTCCGCTTGCGTCCGACATCTGGTCGTCGGTTGCCGCTGTGGGGTCGAGTGAATGTTCGAACATACTT
>CAZMNG010000247.1:0-6225 GCA_964567505.1 uncultured Chthoniobacterales bacterium | reverse complement strand
CCATGAAAAAGTAAAGTAGGCCAGCAAAATTTTTAACAAATCGGAGATGCGCCCGTTGCGACCGGCGGGCAAAATTCTCTTATGGGAGCCGAGTCTCGACGAGATTACGATCAGGACTGCGGAGGGTTTGCCGGCGATTGTACCGCGCGCAACGATCACTCCGTCGTCGGCCTGCGGCACCACCCCTTGCATCATCAGCCATGGGGATTCGAGGCGGCCAAACGGTCCGAGTAACTGGCGACATTCAGTGCAGCCAAACCGCCTCTGTGCGGCAGGCAGGTGTCGTCCAGATCGGCCATGATCGCCAATAAAACGTTGAGTCGCGCATGCGTCTCGGTTTCGTCGTTCTAGTGCGATTGGCGTAGCGCAGGCAGGGCCCGCTGCAACAACGCGAGGAAACCCAGCGCGTGCTTCTCCACGTGCACCGGAGACGTTATACCGTCTTCCGGCCCGCGAACCGTTGGTCTCGACATCAGGCGCGGCCGGGTCCGGCAACCTCGCAATTTGTCCGGCCCGGTTCGCAATTGATTCCGGCGAGCCTCCTTCCATGGCGGAGCTGGACACGAGGAGTCCCAGGGCCCAGATTTGGCGTAAGTTTGGATTCAGCGATCAAAGCGCACAAAGCAAGGTCGGCCAGCCGAGCGCATTTCTCAACGGCCTTGAGACAGTGGGGTAAGAGCGATTCTGTAATGCGGAAGGAAGTCAGTGCGAGTCTCAACTATATGCGTGTCAGTCCACATTTTTCATGAAATATGCTAAGTATTTGAGCCAATGACTCGCCTGGCAGAAATTGTCGCTCACAAGCAAGAGGAGATTGCGCCGTGCGTGAAGCACACGGCGGAGTGGCGCGATCGGGCCGTCGCGCTTGGCCCGCTGCGCGGATTCAGAAGGAGGCTGACAGCCGGCAAATTCGGTTTCATCGCCGAAGTAAAAAAGGCGTCGCCATCCGCGGGAGTGATCGCCGGCGATTTTGACCCGTTGCGAACCGCCCTGGTGTACGATGATGCCGGTGCGAACTGCATCTCCGTGCTCACAGACGAACGTTATTTTCAGGGGCACCTCGACTATCTGGCCTTAATCCGGCGCAAAGTATTAAAGCCGCTTCTCAGAAAGGATTTTACGATCCACGAAGTGCAGATTTATCAGGCCGCCTTGGCCGGTGCCGATGCAGTGCTTTTAATTGTCGCCGCGCTCAACGACGACGAACTGAAACGTTTCAAATCTGCCGCAGACCAGATCCGGATCGATTGTCTCATCGAAGTCCACGACGACATCGAGCTCCGCCGCGCCCTGGATGCCGGAGCCGATTTTATCGGGATCAACAATCGCAACCTGGCAACATTTGTTACGGATCTTTCTGTGACGGAGTTTTTGGCTCCGAAGGTCCCTGAAGGGTGCACGATTGTGAGCGAGAGCGGAATTCGCACGGTAGACGACATCCGCCGCGTCGTGCGCGCCGGAGCGCATGCCGCGTTGATCGGTGAATCGCTGATGCGGGCCTCTGATCCGAGCGCGTTACTCGAAAGCTTTGTGACGGCGGCAAGCGAGGCAAACTAAAGTCATTTCCTGGGGTGGAAAACCGCAACGTCGATCAGATCATCGTGACGCCGGCCGATGCCGGAAAGCGTCTCGATCTGTTTTTGGCACGGAATATCGGCAGGTTATCGCGTGCGCGTATCCAGTCGCTGATTCGATCCGGGCACATCCAAGTCAACGGTGAATCGGGTCGAGCGAAACAACCGGTCCGTACCGGCGACACGATTAACGTTTCTGAACCGGAACCCGAAAAAACGGTCCTGCAGCCAGAAGACATTGCGGTCCCGGTGCTGTACGAGGATGAACAACTAGTCGTTGTCAATAAACCCGCCGGGATGACGGTTCACCCTGGCGCCGGCGTTCAGTGCGGGACTCTCGTTAATGCGCTGCTGCATCGCATTACGAATTTGAGCGGGATAGGTGGCGAATTGCGACCGGGTGTCGTCCATCGGCTGGACAAAGAGACGAGCGGCTGCCTTGTAGTTGCCAAGGATAATGTCTCGCACACGCGATTGTCCGCTCAATTCGCTGGAAGACAGATCGCGAAATTCTATCTGGCGCTGTGTGTCCCAGGCTTCACGGAACGCGTGGGCGAAATACTCAAGCCGATTGGGCGTCACCCGGTGCACCGGCAGAAGATGGCGGTTCTCGACCGTGGCCGCCGGGCCCATACGTGGTATGAGGTGGTCGGCGAATCGAACCAGGCGGCGCTGGTGCTTTGCCAAATATTTACTGGACGAACACACCAGATCAGGGTTCACCTCCAGTCGATTGGGCATCCGGTGCTGGGCGACAAATTGTATGGGAAAAAACCGAATACCTATGATAGACAAATGCTGCATGCCTGGCGGCTCGGTTTTTTTCATCCGATGACGCAGAATTGGTTGGTATTCGAAGCCGGTTTACCAGACGATTTTGCGCAGAGTGGCGTCGAAGAATCCTGGATTGTACGAGCAAGGGTTGGAATTGGTCGTCGAAATGTTGCGAGGTCTCAACCGTCAGGCTCAGCGTGAATTGAACGCGGATATTTCGACACTTGAGAGAATCAGCCATCTTCCAAAGCCACCAGGGGATTCAGAACCGGTGAACGCGGTTCCGGGACCTGTTTTGCCGGAGAACGCGCCGGTTCACGAACCGGCTGGTGCGCAGGCGACTCCTTCCTTGCCGGCGCAAGAACAGGCGACACAGCCGGGTGAGTTCGAACGGACCTTTGAGGAATTGCGCACGCAGGTGCTCGCGTGTACGAAATGCCCGAATCTCGTCGCGTTCCGGCACACGGTCGTCTTCGGGGTCGGGAACCCGAGAGCAGAACTGATGTTTGTCGGTGAAGCTCCCGGAGCAGATGAAGACATGCAGGGTGAACCATTCGTTGGAAGGGCCGGTGAGTTGCTGACAAAGATCATCCAAACGATGGGCTATCAGCGTTCAGACGTCTATATAGCGAACGTGCTGAAATGCCGGCCGGACATGCTGCCCGGTGCGACCGGGAATCGTCAGCCGACTCAAACCGAAATGGAGACGTGCCTGCCATACTTGCGCCGGCAGATTGAACTGATCCGACCGAAGCTTATGGTGGCGCTTGGGGCGACAGCGATGCGTGGCCTGTTTGGAACGGTCGAACCGATGAAAAATCTGCGCGGCCGCTGGCACGCATTTAATTCGATCCCGGTGATGGCGACTTTCCATCCGTCCTACCTTCTCAGAAATCAGGCGTTGTCCGAAAAGCGCAAGGTCTGGGAGGATATGCTTCTGGTGCTCGAGCGGCTTGACCGGCCGATCACCGAACGCCAAAAAAATTACTTCCTCGCCAGATGACGCCGGCTGCTGGACAATGGTGCCCAGGAGATGTAACCAAACCCCAGAATTCCGGTGGTATCTCCGCCTATCGTCACTGTTTTACCTATGAAGTTTTTTAGTGCAGCATTATCCGCCCTTGTTTTGTCTGTCACCTCCGTTTCTGCAGCCTATTGGCAATCGGAGGATTTCGGTTGTTCGATCAGTCTGCCGGACAGCACCTCCGCCAACAATCAATCGACCTGGGCCACCGTCGGCTCGACCGAGGACGGAACATTGGTTGGCGCTCAGCGAAACGACCTCTCTGCGTTCGTTTTCCTGGGTTATGTTGATCTCTCCAAGAAACCGAAATTTCATTTGAACGAGAAAACGATCGAAGAGCTCGAAAAGCGCTTTTTCGGTCCGGGCCAAGGTTTCCGGCGTGGCCTCGAGCGAATTTCGTTACACGGCCTACCGGGTTACCGGCTGACGGGCGACTCCGTTTACCACGGCGGTCATTACGGTTTGGTCGTCGATATGTATGAAGCAAATGCCCGGATCTACGAAGTCGCAGGGATGAAAGAAAACGACCCACACCCGCTGAAGGACCCGGATATCAAGGCCGCGCTCTCGAGTTTCAGGTTGCTCCCACAGTGAAGAGAAGTAAGAATTAAGAATTAAGAAGTGAGGACGAAGAAGTAAGAACGAAGAGGACCGGAACATCGCCAGAATTTCAGGCTAAATGGCGTCTTGGAGGTCTTGGGCGAATCGGTCGACGTCCTCCTCGGTTGTGTCCCAAGAGCACATCAAACGGGCCCCGGCACCCGGACCGACATGAGTGTAAAACCGCCAGCCGAGTGCATACAGGCGTGAGACGGCGTGTTCCGGAATTTTGGCGAAAACGGCGTTGCCTTCGCGTGGAAACAGAAGTTTGGCGGCCGGGATCTGGCTGAGCCGAGAGAAGAGCCGTTCCGCCATGGCGTTCGAGTGACGGGCATATTTCAGCCATACGCCGTCTGTCAGCAGGCAGAGCCACTGCGCAGCGAGGAAACGCATCTTGGAGGCGAGTTGCCCGCTCTGCTTCATCCGATAAGGAAACTCGGCCGCATCCTTGCGGTTGAAGAAGACAACCGCCTCACCGAATGCCAGGCCGTTCTTTGTTCCGCCAAACACGAGCACATCGACCCCGGCTTTCCAGGTGAGTTCCGCAGGTGCACAACCCGCGGAGGCGACCGCATTGGCGAACCTTGCACCATCGACATGGACCACGAGTTGATTGGTTCTGGCGAAGTCCGTCAATCGCGCGATTTCATCCGGTCGATACAAAGTCCCAAGTTCGGTAACATTGGTAAGGCTCAGCACACGAGGGAGCGACGCATGGACGTCACGCCGTCCCTGCAGCGCTGCTTGAACTGTGTCTATCGTGATTTTCCCGTCTGCGCCGTCGACCGGCACGATGCGCACCCCTTGATTGAGAAAACCGACCGCGTTGCATTCGTCAGACTCAACGTGGGAGTGGCCGTGACAGAGAACACTGTGGTGCCGCGAACAATAGTTGCCAATCGCCAGTCCGTTCGCAGCGGTGCCGTTGAACACAAAAAAAACTTCGCAATCGGTCTCAAAAAGCGTCCGAAAGCTATCTTTGGCTTTGGTCGTCAGCTCGTCGGCGCCGTAGCTGACAACATGTCCCTGGTTCAAACCCGCAAGGGCTTCCGATACTTCCGGGCAGCACCCAGAGTTGTTGTCGCTCGCGAACTGCCGTCGATGGTCAAAATTCCACACGGCGACACACTGGATCGGAATACGGTAAAGCGTCAAGAACACCCCGAAGATCAGGACACCAGGACGGTTTCCCTTGTCGATAACCCGTTTCTGATGGCTGTTATGCGCCTTCGGCGCTTAAGAGCAGAATCGGTCTCGCATTTGTCGGCTTTTTTGCTAACGCTTAGCTCGCAACGGGTGACGTGAATGACCGACCGATTGCAACCAATAAAACCGAATATTGGAGACATGCCCTATTTATGAAAGAAGAAATGGTGTTGGTTGTGCGGCGTGAGCTTCTGGAGTCAATCGGAATGTTTCAAGGTTTGCAGTTTGATGTCGATCGGTACCTGGTGCCGATGTTAAGCCGGGAAAATAACTTTTTTGTGCCGCGGTCCTCGGCTGAAACCGATCCGAGTCTGAAACAGATCATCCCCTACGCAATCCTCGTCAGCGGCGGAAAGGTGCTCCGGTACAAGCGCGGAAAGAAATCGGGTGAACAACGGCTGGTGGCCAAAGGATCGATCGGGATCGGGGGACACATGAATGACCGCGACGAGGGACTATTCGCTCTGGATAAGGACGCGTATCTCGCCGGAGTGCAAAGGGAGATCAACGAAGAAGTGGTTATCGAGGCCCCGCTCACGAATCGGGTTGTTGCCTTGATTAACGATGATTCAAACGAAGTCGGCCAGGTCCATCTCGGAGTAGTGCATGTGCTCGATCTGGCCAATCCGTTTGCCGAAAAACGAGAAAATATGATCCTCGGGATCGAATTTATGACACCGGGCCAACTCCGCGCGGAGCGTGAGACTCTAGAAACCTGGTCACAGATACTGGTCGACAACCTGGAACAGCTGATCCGGATTTAACTCCGGTCACGCTCTGGCCCGAATCTTTCCGCTCTGTGCGCTTCGTCCGGTCACGCCGCAATCACTTCGTGCCGGTATGGCATCCCGGCCTGGGCCCCGGCCCGCGTGACTGCAATCGAGGCAGCCAGGCACGCCCTCCTCACGGATTCGTGTAACGACAGACTTTCCCCAAGGCCGACCCCAAGCCAGCCGACAAAACAATCTCCTGCGCCTGTCGTGTCGACTGGATGAACCCGTGGCGCAGCGATGGACTGCCGCGGCCAAACATCGCATACGCGACAGC
>CAZMNG010000246.1:0-6246 GCA_964567505.1 uncultured Chthoniobacterales bacterium | reverse complement strand
TAGAGAAACATTCCCAAAAACTCCTTTAATTGAAAAGCAGCTTTCTCTTTCAGGCTGGGTTTGTGTTTGTTTTGGCCGCCCTCTTGATTGGAGTTTGGGATTCCTTCTGTCTTCATGTTAAAAGCTCCGACACGAGCAAAGTATTCTTAAAGCGTCATCCTATGCGGTTCCGCTGAGAGCGACGAGGACTTCCCGTCCAGAATCCTGACTTGATAACAGCCTACGCCGTACCCCGGTACGCGTGTCGTATTGCCAGTAGTGACATCATATTTCCAGCCGTGCGCGCGACAGGTAACCACCCTGCCTTCGAGCTTGCCGGTGCCCAACGAAGCTCCCTGATGGAGACAACCATCGTCAATCGCGTACACGGTCCCTGCCACATTGAACAACGCAAGTTCCTTGCCCTCCACCGTGGCGGTCGTCCCTGTGCCCGGCGGGACTTGCCCCAAGCGCACGGCTTCAACAAATTCTGCCATTGATTTTACCTCTCTACGTTTCGGTTCGCTGAACCACGGTCCAGTTCCTCGGCAAGAATCGGCACCCCGAGATTGCAGGCCTGCACGCCTTGCACCACACAGAGCTTCAGGACTTCCATGATCTCTTCGACCGTCGTCCCCAGCTTCAGGGCCGCCCTGATGTGCCGGCGCGTGCCTGGCGCGTACATATGCGTATAAGAAGCATCGAACGCGATGCTTAACAGTTCCACATCCTTGTCGGGCAGCACACCGCTTGCATAAATCCCGACGCCTGCCGCCATGAATTTATCCGTCCAGACCGGATCGAGTTCGAAAAACGGATCCCACGCCGTGTTCCATTGACCGACGGACTTCAACTTCTCGCAGGCCGGTGCCTGCGTCGTCTTCTTTGGAGCCGGTTGTGCACTCACCGCCTTCGCTTCCTCAAGCAGAATGGGAGCGCCCAGACTACACGAATGAATCGACACAAGCGATGCCATCTTCAAGACCATCAGTATCTCGTCCCGGCTTGCACCAGCATCGAGCGCGGCGCGGATGTGGCGGCGAGTTCCGTCCCGGTTGAGGTTCGTGCAGGCGGCGTTCAATCCCACGCCAATCAACTCGACGAGTTTGCGGGACAGCACCCCCGTGATCCAGGGATTCATGGACATCTTCACGCACGTCTCCGCCCATTGCGGATCCCACTCACGGAGCGTGTCCAATGCTGCATCCCACGGACCCGTTGCCTGCGGAGTTGCAGGCGTCTTTGTTGGAGTTTCTGTTTTCATAATTGACCTCACATTCGCCGGATTTGTCTTTCGTTTTTCATGGCCTCTGGATGGTGGATGCTCGACAAGCCCCGCCCTCCAAAGCAAACGGGAGGGCGGGGCACACGGGAACCGACCCGCGGTCGAATCACTTCTTCGCCGCCATCAAGGCTTCCTGCGCCTTGCGCACCGGCTCCGGCGCGATCATGCACGCGGCAATCGGGTGCGAGTCGCCGCCGATGACCGGTTGTGGTTTTCTCCCGTCAGTCGGCCAGGTGAGGAATCCCGGATTGAACTCGGTGGGATTGGGCGGCATGTCATTCTTTTGCAACGTTTCTTCGACGCTGTTATACCAAGTGCCGACCTTGCAGAGCTTGCGCGCCTCCTCGGCTGTCGCCACCTTGCGGCCAAACGCTTTGCAAACGCGCACCACGCCCTCGATCTGCTCGACGGTCGTTTTGCGCTGGCGGTTAGCGCCCCAGAGGTTGTCCTCGTTGCCCACGCGCACATGCTGACCCAGAACAACGGCCATCGCGGAGATGGAGATCAAACCTCTCATGCTGGACCAGAAGGTGTTGACCGATCCTTGGGGCAGGCGTGACAGGAAATGCATCAGATCGAACGGATTTCGCCCGAGCGTGCCCCCGCCGTAAGCGCACAGCGCCACGTTGAGCGGCCCCATATAAACGCCGGCGCGGATCAGTCGCTCGATGAGTTCCCATTGGTGAACATGAGCCGGAACGAAGTAAGGCAGGATATCATTCTTCCGAAGACGTTTGAGGTGCTCAACGTAGAAGGCGGGCGTCGAATCCACCACCATGCCGGACCATGCCGCAAGCACCTTAGGATCGTCCATGTGTGTCCCTTTGATGTCCTCCGCAGTGAACATCGAGGCGATGTCCCACAGCGTGGTGCCGGTCGACACGGTCACAAACTCCGGCTTGGGGTTCAATTCCGTCAGCATGTGGCGGGTGTCGTAGTCGAGCCATTTCGCCTTGGCGTCCGCCGTATGGGGGGCGAAGGAAATCGAGCCGCCCACTTGAATGATCATCTCGGGCACCGCCTCCTTCACCCGCTTCAGCAGGTGATTGTATTGATCGAAATCCGTCGAACCCATGCCGGTGGCCGGGTTGCGAACGTGGAAGTGCAGCATGGTGGCGCCGGCTTTGTAGCAGTCCACCGCCGCCTGGACCTGCTCGTCCCAACTGACAGGTATGTCCGCGGCGTCGCCCGGCAACCAGGCCGGGCCGTAGGGCGCCGCTGTGATGATGAGGGGCGCCATGTATTCTGGTAGGATTGAGTTGTCTGTATAGTACATGCTCTTTGTTTGTTTGTGTTTGTGATGGGTCCTCCGTGACTGTGTCGAGTTTAGTCCGGCTCCGGCGTGGGAAAGGCACTCGGATCAGCCTGCCACAAACCGAAAATGTTTTTCGCGGGATCAGCAACAATCGTCACCCAGGCAGTCCTGGGTACTGCCGTCTTGGGACGGACGACCGAACCGCCCAGGCTTTGAATCCGCGCCACTGTTTCGTCGAGCGAGGCCACGTTGACGAAAAGCATCCAGCCATTCAAGTCTGGAAGCGCGCGGTAGGTCAGCCCGCCATGTAATGCAGGACCTTCGGCGGCGCCGGTCTGAATCCGCCAGTAATTGATGCCCGGCATCTGCTCGACGTGCCAGCCGAGCGCCTCGTGGTAAAAGTCAGCTAGTGCGGCTGGCTGCTCACCGTAGATTTCAAAGTGTGTTACGGAATTTGTCACAGTTTCGAATGAAGAGGCAGGCTAATTTGGGACCAGACCAGATAAGAATGACGGGCTGCTCCGGACCGCATTCCCGGCCTGTAGTAAGGGGGCATCGAAATCCCGCTGCCGGGCTTTGAGCCGTAGGGATTCTTGGGCTCACACGGGTCTACCTGCTGTTGCTCAGCGACCTGCGACGTTGATGCGCCGCCCACAGCCACGGCACCTGCCACCTTAGTAAATCCCTTGATTGCATCGCGTCGACTCAAATAGGGTTCTTGCTTTGCGCTATCGCTTGGTTGTGTCTGTTCTGCTTTCATAGATGATAATTAGTTCTGCAGGTTCGGATGGTTCCTGCCGATCCTGTCCTTGGACTTTTCTCGAGGCGTTGCGCCATCGAGTGCGCCGTGCGCGGCGATGGCTGACTTGATTGCGGAAAGCAGCGCCGATTCGTCCACCGGCTTGGTGAGGTAGGCAGATGCGCCAAGCGAAAGCGCGCGCTCCGCCGTTCCGGGTTCATCGTGAGCGGTGATGACGACGACCGGTGTCGTGACGTTTCGCGATTCAAACGCCGCCAACACGTCGAAGCCGTTGACCTCAGCCATGTGCAGATCAAGCACGAGGCAATCCGCCGGGTGCGAAGGCAGTGTCGCCAGGAAATCCTCTCCCCGCTCGTAGGCTTCCACGCAGAATCCGTGGGTAGCGAGCAGGCGCCGCAGCGCTTTGCGCATCCGCGGCTCGTCATCGAGCACGGCAACGACTGGCGGTGTCTGGCTCATCACGCGCCACAAATATCATCACAAAGCGCGGCCCGCCACCATTGTACCTTAGTTAATTAGACTTTAGTTCAATTCCACCAGCAGAGCCGCTACCCCTACTTTCCGGTGCCGAGCCGCTCCGCGGCGCGCACGAGATCCGCAAGCGACTCGACGCCCATCTTCCCCATCACGCGGCCGCGGTGGACCTTAATCGTCTGCTCGGTGGTTCCGAGGTCGGTGGCAATCTGCTTGTTAAGCTTCCCGGCGACAACGTGTGCCATGACCTCGCGCTCGCGCGGCGTGAGGCTGGTGTAGCGAGCGGTCAGCGCGGTCGTCGTCGCATGCGCGGCTTTCAGGCTCGCGGCCCGTTGCAGCGCGGCTCGCACGGCGCGTAGCAGGTCGACGTCGTTCACCGGTTTGGTGAGGAAATCTACGGCGCCCGCCTTGATCGCGTCCACGCTCATCGGGATGTCGCCTTTGCCGGTGAGAAAGACAATCGGCACCAGAACGCCCGCGTGCGTCAGGCGCCGCTGCAATTCCATGCCGTCGAGTTCCGGCATCGCGACATCTAGGACCAGACACGCGGTTTCCTCCGCACGATACGCGGCAAGAAAGTCGCGCGCCGACGCAAACGCACGCGCATTGAATCCCTCCGAGCGCAGCAACCGGTTGAGTGCCTTTCGCATCCCGGCTTCGTCATCGACCACGTAAACGATCTCGCTTCCTTCGCTCATGCGTGCATCGACGGCAATTCGAGATAAAAGATCGCGCCGCGTACCGGGTGCGGCTCAGCCCAGAGCCGGCCTTGATGCGCGCCGATGATCGAACGGCAGATCGACAGGCCCAAGCCAGGCCCTGCGCCTTGGTCGTGAAGAACGGCTCGAATAGTCGTTCCACGTCGGCAGGCAGTCCGCAGCCTTCGTCACGCACAGAGTCGCGCACCGCGTTGTCGTGTCGTGCGGTCGCGACGTTCAAGCGGCGAGCGCCGGGTGCGTTGGCGGACATAGCATCAGCTCCATTAAGGATGAGATTGAGCACGACCTGCTGGAGCTGCACGCGATCGCCGCCGATCTTTGGCAAATCCGCAGCTAAATCGCGTACCACGGTGACTCCGCGCTCAATGAGCTCAGCATTTGTAAGGTCTAGTACTTCCGTGATGACATCATTCAGCGAAAGCGGCAGCAGCACCGTCTCGCCCCGCTGAAGCAGTGCGCGCAGCCGCTGGATGACCTCACCCGCGCGCCGGTCCTCCTCGACGATGTCGGTTAGAATATCGCGCACCTCCGCCACGTCCGGCGGCGCCTGCGCGAGGAGGCGCTGCGCTGCCTGCGCGTTGCTCAGGATGATCGCAAGCGGCTGATTCAACTCATGCGCCAGCGAGCCCGAGAGTTCGCTCAACGTGGTGACTCGCGTCAGATGCGTCAGCTCCGCCCGGTGCTGCCCGGCCTCCAACTCGGCGGCCTTGCGCTCTGTGATGTCGATGGACACACCGCGCATTCGCACCGGCGCACGGCTCCCGTTAAACTCAACTTTCCCTCGGGCTCCGATCCAACGCACGCCGTCAGGCAGCATCACGCGATATTCAGCGCGAAAAGCGCCATCACTTTCTAGACAGCGCATCACTGCCTCTCGCGTCGCCTCGCGGTCGTCAGGGTGCAGCGTCTCGAGGAATCGTGGTAGGCTGATCACGTCCCCTTCCGGGATGCCATAGAGACGCCCGCCATTGGGGTTGACCCAGATGACATCGCGCGGGACGTCCCATCGCCACAGAGCCAGTTGGGCCACTCCGGCCGCGAGGTTCATGCTCTCCGCGTTTTCCCGCAGTTCATCCGCCATCCGCGCCGCGCGGATCACATCGCGGCTCAGCTCGTAGCCCATCGCCACGACGATCGCCAGAAACGGAAAGCTGATAAGGTACGGCATGTGCAGGACACCAGTGTGAATCAGCGAGGCGATGACGGCCGCCACAACGATGAACAGAGCGATGCTCCCGCCAACTACCGCCGCCCGTCGCCGCGCCTCACGGCCGCCTTTCCGCCAAAGCGTGACAGAAGCATCCACCACGAAGATGAGCAAGAGCAAAGAACTCAGTTCCACAATCCGCGTCCGATTGCTCGGAACGCTCTGTGCCACCACCCAGACCCGGTCGCCGAGAAACTCAATCTGCTTCAGCGCGGAAATCTCGCGATAATTCAGGTTCGCCTCAAAGATGAAATTCAGGACGAGGCTCACCAGTCGGACGCCCACCGCTGCGTATCCAAGCCACCATCGTCCCGTGCCGAAATGCAGACTCACGAATCCCACAATGCCGGCCACCAGCACGAACACCGGCACATGACCCCAGCGCATCAGCGCGCCAAACCGCTGCACCGAGTCCGTGTGCATCAACCCCAATTCGCAAGCGGCCACGCCTGCCGCCGCCAGCGCCGTGATGGAGAAGACGAAGTTTTCCCACGCCTTGCGATCCTGAAGCCAAACCACGACATGGATGGCCCCGAGCGTCAACGACATTGCCGCGGGCATGGACCA
>CAZMNG010000245.1:0-6251 GCA_964567505.1 uncultured Chthoniobacterales bacterium | reverse complement strand
GGAGTCGACCGACAAGTTGCCTCAGGCGACCGAGGGATCCGTGGACGCGGCATTAGCCGCGACGCCGGACTCCAATTCACTCCGATCGTTAGCGGCGCCATCTGCGACCGGGGGAGAGGCCCCGGCCGACGGGACGCGATCCGCGCAACCGGGAGGGGTGAAAGAAGAGACCAGTCCGGCTGAGCAACTGGCGCACGTTGACGATGGCATCGAGGTAAGGAAAGCATTGCCGGCGGATGCGCCTCAACCAGGTAGCCCGGTGGATGCGACCATCCAGACCGCTCTCTCCAACCGTCCAGACAAAAAGCTCGAGGTCCGCGTCATCCGGCGAACCTATGTCAAGGTGACCAAGGATAAGGAAGGAACTCAGCCAGTGTTTGAAGGGTACGCCGGCCCGGACAGCCGCCCGATCATCGTCGAAGGGAAACGATTCTGGGTTCACGTTGTTGACAAAGCGGCAGTTGAGGTTAGGGAAGACGGCCAGCTCGTTTCGGGCGGGTCGAATGATATCGTCATTAACTGATCGGATCGGATCCATGGAATTCAGCCGTCGTCTATTGTCCGCCAGCGACTTGTTAGAGTCGCCGCCTGCGGTCAAGGTCGGGATGATCAGCCTGGGCTGCGCTAAAAATCTCGTCGATGCCGAGGTTATGCTTGGTGATATTGTCGCAAGCGGCATGGAAGTGACCGCCCACGCCGAGGAAGCCGATGTCCTGATCGTTAACACGTGCGCGTTTATCGATTCGGCCAAAGAAGAATCAATCGAGGCTATCCTGGATGCTCACCAGGCCCGCGGCTTGCGAAAGCAGCCCGGCCAGAAGCTCGTGGTCAGCGGTTGCATGTCGCAAAGATTCTCGGCTGAGCTCGCGAATGAACTTCCTGAGGTCGACGCGTTTATGGGGCTCGACCAGGTTGCGAAGGCCGGCGAAATCGTTCGCAAGGTGCTAAGTCAAGAAAAAGCGGCTGGCGGGCCATTGAATTTTGTAACCCGAAAATCGCAATACGTGCCGGATTATACCACGCCCCGGTTTCGGTTGACTCCATCTCATTTTGCTTACGTGAAAATCGCGGAAGGCTGCAACCATCCTTGCAGCTTCTGTGTGATCCCGCAAATGCGCGGCCGGCACCGAAGTAGATCGATTGAATCGGTGGTCGCCGAGATTCGTCATCTCGTCGCAGAGGGCGTCAAGGAAATCAACCTGATCAGTCAGGACACCACCTATTACGGGATGGATCTCTGGCACCAGAGGGCTGGGCCACGCCAGCCGGTTGATTCGGGCCGCGGGCCGACTTTGACCCGGTTGCTGGAGCGGATTGAAGAGATTCCCGGAGATTTTTGGGTCCGGCTTCTCTACACGCACCCAGCGCACTGGAGCCCGGAGCTGATGGAGGCGATCGCGGCAAGTTCGAAAGTGGTGAAGTACGTCGACATGCCATTGCAACATATCGATGAGGAAATGCTTGGATTGATGCGGCGCGAGACCTCCCGGCAGCGCATCGAAGAGTTAATCGTAGCGTTTCGCGAGACGGTGCCGGGCATAAAGCTGCGCACGACATTCATCGTCGGTTTCCCAGGTGAGACCGAGAAGCATTTTGAATCGCTGCTGGCGTTCATTGAGCGTGTTCGATTCGACCGGTTGGGGATATTTACCTACTCGCAGGAGCAGGGATCGCGAGCCGCCAAAATGAGCGGACAAGTTTCCGCTACGACGAAGACTGGCCGCTATCGTCACGCAATGCGCCTGCAAAAGAAGATTGCGAACGAACTTGCCCAGGCAATGATTGGTCATGAGTTAAAGGTGCTCGTCGAACAGCCGTTGATCGCCCGGTCCGCCGGAGACGCACCGGAAGTGGACACGCGCGTTCTTCTCTCAAGCAATGCTCCTGTGGGGGAGTTCATCCCGGTTCGTATCACCGGGACGCAAGTGTACGATCTAAGGGGCGATGTGGTGCGAGGAGAGTCCTCATTGCAAGGCCGAAGTTGTCATTCGCGGTGAACCCGCCGGTGTCGGCGACCCGGAGGTCATTCCGCATTTGGTTTGCACACCGAGCACACACGTCGGATACTGTTGTCCTAGGCGAGTGACCAAAGTACCGTTTTTCGATCTCAAGAGACAGTTCACCTCACTGCGAGAAGAGATACTTCGTGAGATCGCTTCCATCTGCGATGACCAGCGATTTATTCTAGGGCCGCGTGTCGACGAATTTGAGCACGCCATGGAGTCGCTTTGCGGCGGGCACGCCGTCGGGGTGTCGTCCGGTACTGATGCGGAGCTTTTGATATTGATGGCCCTGGGAATTGGGCCTGGGGATGCGGTGATCACGACGCCGTTTACCTTTTTTGCCACTGCCGGATGTGTAGCGCGGCTGGGTGCAACGCCGGTTTTTGTCGACATCGACGAAGCAACGTTCAACTTATCTCCGGAGAAGCTGGAGTCGTTTTTGGCCACGCGGTGCGACCGCGACGGAAACGGCCTCCGGACATGCGATGGGTTAAGGGTGAGGGCAGTGATTCCAGTTCACTTATTTGGGTTGTGCTGCCAGATGGATGAAATTCAGGCGATCTGTTCCCGCTACGGATTGCCCGTGATTGAAGATGCGGCTCAGGCGATCGGCGCGGAATACCCTGCTTCGACGGGAACAAAGCGCGCCGGTGGGATCGGCGAATTTGGTTACTTCAGCTTTTACCCGACCAAGAATTTGGGCGCGTTCGGCGATGCCGGCCTCGCCATTGTGCAGGACGAAACGCTGGGGCGACAGATGAAAATCCTTCGGAATCACGGGATGGAACCCAGGTATTACCACGCGTACGTGGGAGGAAATTTCCGGCTGGATTCTCTCCAGGCGGCTGTCCTGTTGAAAAAGCTTCCATTCCTTTCAAACTGGTCAGCTCGGCGAAACAGGATTGCCCAGCATTATCGGCGTGAGTTTGCGGAACTTGCGCCGGGGCTTCGGCTGGCCGCAGAACCATATCGGGAGAAACTTGGGGAACGCGGTCATATTTACCACCAGTTCGTCGTCCGCACTCCGAAACGCGAACAGCTCCGGACATACTTGAAAAATCACGGGATCGGTACAGAAATTTATTATCCCGTTTCTCTTCACCAGCAGAGCTGTTTCGGGCATCTTCGTGCCGGGTCGTTTCCGGAATCCGATTCTGCAGCCGCGGAAGTTCTGGCGTTGCCGATTTTTCCCGAACTGACAGATGGCGAGGTTGAACTCGTCGCGCAGACCGTAACCGAGTTCTTCAGGAAATAGCCCATGTTCGATATTCAGGAAAAACCTAAGCAGGTCGAAAAAGCGTTTCTGGTGGGTGTCTACTCAAACCCAGCGCAAAAGGGAGATTCGGAGAGCCTCCTGAGTGAGCTTGATTCTCTTGTCGACACGCTCGAAATCCATGTTGCCGACCATCTGTTAGTGCGCGTTCCAACGCCGAATCCGCGTTATTTCGTCGGATCCGGCAAGGCTGAGGAGATTCGCGAGCGCGCGAAGGAGCTCGAAGCGGATGTGATCGTTTTTGATAACGGTCTGAGCCCGGCCCAGCAACGCAACTGGGAGGCTTTAACAGGGTTGGCGGTCATCGACCGGGAA
This sequence comes from uncultured Chthoniobacterales bacterium, assembly GCA_964567505.1. Taxonomy (GTDB): domain Bacteria; phylum Verrucomicrobiota; class Verrucomicrobiia; order Chthoniobacterales; family JAFAMB01; genus JAFAMB01. Next base: position 2,660 of record CAZMNG010000245.1, on the reverse strand, counting down.
GAGGTGATTTTGGACATCTTCGCGCGACGGGCACAAACCAAGGAAGCCCGACTGCAGGTGGATCTTGCTCGGATGGAGTATTCGCTCCCGCGACTCACGCGGGCTTGGGGTCATCTCAGCCGCCAGGGCGGCGGTCTGGGCGCAAAAGGAGAGGGTGAAACGCAGCTCGAGGCAGACCGTCGGTTGGTTCGCGCGCAGATCGATCGCTTGAAGAGCGATCTTGAGCTCGTGCGGTTGCGACGAGCAACTCAGCGGAAACAACGGCAGCGTCTTCCGCTTCCAAACGCAGCAATTGTCGGCTACACAAACGTCGGCAAATCGGCTCTTTTGAAGAAACTGACCGGAGCGAAGGTCCTCGTCGAAGACAAGTTGTTTGCAACGCTCGACACGGCGACCCGCCGCGTCCTGCTTCCGTCCGGTCAGAACCTGTTGCTCACGGATACGGTCGGGTTCGTCAGAAATTTGCCGCATCGGCTGGTTGAAGCGTTCAAAGCGACCCTCGAAGAGGCAGTGGTTGCGGATTTCCTTATCCACGTTCTCGACGCGAGTCATGCGCGCGTGTTCGACTTTTATCAGACGACCATGCGAGTCCTTGGGGAACTGGGCGCGGAGTCGAAGCGGATGCTCACCGTTTTGAACAAGATGGATCTGGTGAAAGACGAATCAACGGTGCACGCACTGAGGCTTCATTTCCCCGACGGAATATTTATTTCCGTTCATTCCGGGCAAGGTCTTAATGAATTGCTGCATCGGATGACCGATCTGCTAGCCGACCGGGTCTCGAAAGTCGAGCTGGCGTTGCCGCTGGATCGCACAGATCTGCTTTCCCTTTTGCATCGGACGAGCCAGGTGATTGACGTCGCGTACGAGTCTGCGCACGTGAACGTTGTCGCCCTGGTCTCGCCGAGAGTTTATGCCCGCGTCGAGCCTTTCCTTGTCAGACGCGACCCGGAATTTCAGCTCGTGGCAGACTAGATACTACCGCGTAACTGAAGGAAATGGAGTCCCCTCAGGAATAGCATTCACCACGTTATCAGGATACTGCATAATGTTTTCCCATTTATATCCCATAGCATCAAACGTGGCGTGATCTGGAATCCAAAACCGATAGTTATTTAAAACCACATAAACTTTATCGCCGGATCCTTTGAGCACTGTGCCATTAGGATATCTGAAAGGATGAATAAGCAGCGGAACTGATGGCAATGGAGCCCCCTCGAGAACGCTCTTAAGTAGATTGTCGTCAATCGAGAGAACATTATCCCAGTTATATCCCATAGCACCAAATGTGACCGGATCTGGAACCAAAAATCGATAATCATTTAAAACCACATAAACTTTGTCGTCGGATCCCTTGAGGAGTGTGCCATTAGGATAGTTTTGTATCTCTCCGACCACGCAATAGAGTTTTCCGTCGACCGGAACGGCATGTTGGGTGTCATCGTACGTTGCGATAACGGACGAAAATCCGCCGATTGCCAGCGCGGGATAGTTGTGCCAGGAACCTGTGAAAATCTTGAACGGAGCTCCCCATTCGATCGCCTCCGGGTCGGAACCTCTCAGCTTTCCCGTTCTGGAAACCAATCCGTCAGCCGTGTGCATTTCCAGTATGACTCCGCTGTCGAGAAGAACTATTGCTGGAGTTTTTCCATTGTTGTCGTAGCGCCCGGATTTGCCGAAATGAATCCTGCCTCCACTGACTGTCCCGCGCCTATAGTGCAACACCGATTCTCCCGTGACCTGATGAACCTCGACAACCTGGTTGTGTTGATTGATCGCGATGTGTGGGTTAATTCCGTCGTCGTACTGGATTCCATACGCACCGGAATCCCATTGAATCGTGTAGTCGCCGGCGGCGGGATTCCGAAGGTGCCCAACCCGATAATAGAGGCCGGTACTTGCGTGGCCCGTTTCATGGACACCCACGATAACGCCGTGATCGTTGATCGCGATCGAGCTGTGAAAACCTCGATCCCAGTGAATAGAGTCCGTCAGCCATCGCACGGATTGATTCGCACCTCCATTAGGTTCGATCTTTCCGACCCGATACTTGAGGTCAGACCCGTCTTTGGAAACGTTGGTGGAATAGACAAGGAGAACGTACCCCTCATTGCTGATGGCAACCGTAGGCCAGTATCCAAAGAAGCCGGAGTATTGGCTCGATCCCCAGGTTACATTGGATCCGCTGAGCGTGCCGACATGATACCAGATTTTTGAGTTCAGGGCTTCTGTCTTGTGAAACTCCAGCACAAATCCCGAACGATGCGCGGCCACGGATGACTGCATGCCGTCGTCATATTGGGAAGCGGGCCCAAAAACAGACCCTGCGTGGTTACTATTCAAGTCGTCGGTCTCGGCGGTAGCGCTCGGAGCCTGAAGATCGCGGCCGCTGGCAAAGCCAGGAAGTGAAAAGCAGACACCGAGTGCAATGGCCCAAAACGAGCCGGTTGCCAATCGTGAAACCTGAGCAGAGAGTTTGTTAATGCTTTCCATGAAAGGATTATAGTTCCGTGCCGAGATTGAACAATCGGGCAAATGCCGTGACGAAAATAGGTGCGCCGACGACGCCGCTGGAGGAGTTCTCTAGCGGGACTAGGTAATCTCCCTAGTGTCCTGTCCCCGAAATAAGAGGTACTTTGTTGCGATCAAAATGGGCCGTC
>CAZMNG010000244.1:0-6272 GCA_964567505.1 uncultured Chthoniobacterales bacterium | reverse complement strand
TGCAACGAATTTTTGCAGGACTTCCAGTCCCGTAAATTTGCTCAATGCAGTCTGTTCCCGAGATCCTCAAGAAGATCCGCAACCTGGAAATCCGTACCCGGCATTTTGCCGAGACCGCATTTGCCGGCCGGTACCATAGCGTCTTCAAGGGTCGCGGAATGAATTTTGATGAGGTCCGCGAGTACGACTTCGGCGACGAGGTTCGCTCGATCGACTGGAACGTTACCGCCCGGATGGGTGATCCGTACGTCCGCAAATACATCGAGGAACGTGAACTGACAGTGATGCTGTTGATTGACGTTAGCGCGTCGGGGAGCTACGGCAGCGTGAGCGCCAGCAAGCGCGAGCTGGCGGCGGAAGTGGCTTGCGCACTTGCGTTCTGCGCCTCTCACAACGGCGACAAGGTGGGACTGATCTTGTTCACAGACCGGGTCGAACTGTACATTGCCCCGACGAAAGGGAGACTGCATATCCTCCGGATAATTCGTGAAATCCTTTACTTCGAACCGCGCGGACTGAAAACAGACATCAAACCGCCGGTTGATTTTCTGAACCATGTGACGACCAGACGCGCCGTCGTATTCTTACTTTCCGATTTTCACGCGGAGAACTTCGAAAAGCCAATGACGGTCTGTAGTCGGCGGCACGACCTGATCGCAGTTCCCATTGAAGACCGTGGGGAACTTTCCTTACCGAGCGTTGGGTGGATCCGCGTACAGGATCCTGAAACTGGAGCGGTTTTCGAAATCGATTCATCGGATCGACAAGTCAGGGCGCAGTTTGGTCAAATCGCAGGAAAAGAGAGAGCAGATCGCGACGCATTATTTCGCAGGAAAAAAATCGACTCGATCCCGTTGCGCACCGACCAAGATTACTTTCCCATTCTACGGTCGTTCTTTATCCGACGCGAAAAGCGATTAAAGCGAAGATGATCTGGCTCTTGCTGATCCACATCGCAGCGGATGCTTCGGACGAAATTGACGATATTCGTCCGCCGCTCCCGTCGTCTCCTTCGCTCACGATCGTCATCTTTTTGACAGTTCTGCTTCTGCTCGCGATCATTGCCTATTTGCTCTGGCCGAACGCAAAGGTGGCAATTGCGCCTCCAATCCCCAAAGAGGTCGCCAGAAAACGCCTGCAGGATGCAAAAGAAAGAGTTGCATCCGCCACCTCTTATGATTTCGGCGTCGAAGTTTCTGATATTCTAAGAAGTTTTATCGAGCAACAGTTCGGAATAAAGGCGGCGCACCAAACCACCAGTGAGTTCTTGAATGAAGCTTCGCGCACCACCTATTTTCATCTCGGGCGAAGAGAAAAACTGCGCCAGTTTCTTTTCACCTGTGATGCGATCAAGTTTGCCCACGTACAAGCCGGACCGGCGGAAAACGAGGCTTTGTTTGAACAGGCATGCGCCCTCGTAGAGGAGGTCAATTGAACGCGAACAACTTTCGATTCGAACAGCCCTGGTTCCTGCTATTGGCGGTTCTTCCCGTGTTGTTCTGGTTTGTTGCGCACCGTTTTCAAAAACCACCTGTCATCCGGTTCGCTGCCGCGCGCATCTTCGAAAAGACGGCTACGCTGCGGCGGTCTTGGAGGAAAACAGTCGAAAACTCTCTGTATTACCTCGGTTGTGCCGCGCTGATCGTCGCCTTGGCACGTCCTCAACTTGGACAGGCGACAAGTCAAGTGCAAGCGGATGGGATCGACATCATGCTCCTGCTGGACGTTTCGCTGTCGATGCTATCGGAAGACTACGAGATCGGCTCTCAGCGCGCGAGCCGGCTCGAAGTCGTCAAACAGGTCACTGAAAAGTTCATCGACGGGCGCACAAATGACCGCATCGGTCTCATAATATTTGCCGGACGAGCCTACGTTGTCAGCCCACTTACACTGGACCATTCCTGGCTCGTCGAAAACCTCGCCCGGCTCAACATTCGCCGAATGGGCGATCAAACTGTGATCGGCTCCAGCTTCGTAGAAGATGGAACGGCAATCGGCTCGGCATTGGCGACCGCTGCAAGTCGTCTTCAGGCTAAGCGTGGAAGAACGCGGGTGATCGTGTTGCTGACCGATGGCGACAACAACGCCGGCACAATCCCCCCGCTCACCGCAGCTGAAGCCGCAGCGGCACTCGGCATCAAGATCTACACGATCGGGGCGGGAACGAACGGGTTAGTGCCATTTCCGCACACCGACGGCTTTGGCAATACGTACTATTCCCAGGAGTATATGCCGTTCAAAGAGGATACCTGCCGCGAAATCGCTCGCATCGGGAGTGGGGTCTTCTTTCGAGCAGCCGATACGAAGACGATGACGGAAATATTCGAGAAAATCGACCAGTACGAAAAAGGCGGTGTTCAAGTTCAGAAATACCAGACCTATGAGGACTTCTTCCCGTGGCTTTTGGGAGCCGGGATTTGCTTGCTGGGCGGTACATTCATTTTGACCGAGTCACTGTGGAGTAAGCTGCCATGACATTTGGTGAACCGGCTTTATTATGGTGTCTGCTGCTTCTCCCGTTGGCGACCGGCCTCATCATTTACGAGCAGCGCCGGCGGCAAAAGCGGCTTGAACAACTCGTCGCGGGACGATTATTGCCACAGCTCGCAGACGCGGCAACCGGAACGCGCGTATTGATCCGGCGGCTTCTTTTCCTGGGGGCTTTGGCCGCGTTCATGGTCGCATTAGCAAGACCTCAGCTTGGTTCGGTCGACGAAAATTTCGAGCAGCAAGGACGCGACCTGGTTCTGGCAATCGACACATCGAAGAGCATGCTCTCAACTGACGAGACGCCGAATCGATTGGAGCGGGCAAAACTTGCTGCCCAGGATATCCTATCGGCAATGAGAGGAGACCGTTTTGGCGTGATCGCCTTTGCAGGTGAGGCACAGGTCGAAGCCCCGATGACGGTTGATTATCAGACCGTGGTCGAGGCGATCGTCCAACTCGATACCGACTCCGTCGAACGAGGCGGCACCGACATCAGCTCGGCCATTCGGTCCGCGGAACTTGCGCTCGGCAAGGCGGATGGAACGCACCGCGCGATGATCTTGATGACCGACGGCGAAGATCTCGAAGAAGACTCGGTCGCGGCCGCCAAGGAGGCGGCTACAAAGGGCATTCGAATATTTACCGTCGGAATCGGGACTAGACAGGGCTCCGAGATTCCGACGAACTCCGACCGGGACGATTTTCTGCGCGACCGCGACGGAAACGTTGTGCGATCGCGCCTTGACGAGGACCGGCTTCGGGAGATAGCCGACCAGACCGGCGGATTTTATTTGCACCTCGATCGTGAATCGATAACGCGTCTTGTGAACGAGGGTCTGCGGAAGCTCACCGAAAGAAGCTTCGACGCACGCTCGACCCGCACCCCGATCGAACGATATCGTTGGCCATTGGGCATTGGGTTGCTTTTGCTTCTCGGCTCAGCAGCAACCGGCGCCCGAATCTGGAACCGGCAAAAACTGCGTCCGCCCGCTGCGCAAGCGGTTTTAGTAACGATCCTGGCGGTGGCCCTAAATGCGAAAGCGGAGTCCGGACTCGATCTTTACAATCAGGGCGACTTTGCGGGCGCTCTCACGAAATTCCGCGAAGAACAGCAACGCGATCCGGATTCTCCGATCGCCAATCTCAATCTTGGAGATGCCGCTTACCGCTTGCACAAATATGACGAGGCGCTTGAAGCGTACTCGAAGGTGCTCGAAAACGGCGATCCAGCGATCCAGGAGCAGGGTTATTACAACGCAGGCAACACCCTGCTGATGGCTGGAGACCATGCACAGGATCTTGAGCAACAATTGACCAATTATTACGACGCCCGTTATCTGTACCAACAGGCGCTCGATCGAAACCCTGCAGACGACCAGGCAAAGAAGAACCTGCGGATACTGGAGGAACGCATCAAGGAAGCGGAACAACAGAAACAAGCTGCCCAACTAAAACAACGGCAACAACAGCAACAAGGCCAGGGTCAAAGAAGAAAACAGACTCGCAACAGGCAGCAACCAGGTCAATCCGGCCGCAGACCGGGCCAGCAGTCAGATCCGTTGTCCGGAAATTCCTCGGAACCCGACGATCAGCAAGCCCCTGGAAATCAGCAAAAGCAACGGTCCGACCAATCCGACAGCGACGGCGACGATCAGATGCAGGAAGACGCCGAACCCACGCCAAAAAAGGAGGGGCAACTCCGGGAACTTACCCCATCGGATGAGGGGGGCGACAAGCTGGGCCAACAGCAGGCACCGGGCGCAAACGGCATTTCCGAAGACGAGGCCCGGCAGTTGCTTAACTCTCTGAAAAACGAGAGCGACAGGATCGACCTGATGCACCGAAAGACCGACCGGCCCGTTCTTCGTGATTGGTAGCATGAAATACTTCGTGACCCTTTTAGCCGCATTTCTATTGACCGGATTCGTTGCCGTTGCCGAACCGTCGGTTACCGCCTCCCTCTCGGAGTCATCGACCGATCTGGATCATCCGATTCAACTGGAAATCAAGATAGCAAACGCTCGGGTTACGCGTCCGCCGGACGTTGTTGCCGAAGGCCTATCGATCGACTTTGCCGGCACCTCCAGCCAGACACAAATTCTGAACTTCCAAGCCTCAAGTGTAACAACATTTACGTATATTGTGACACCCACCAGGGCCGGGACGTTTCAGATCCCGCCAGTGGAGGTGACCGCCGGTGGAAAGGTCTACAAGACGTCGCCTCTAACACTGACGGTCGTGCAGGAAAACGGGAACAACGCCGATGGTTCCTCAAATTCGGACAAGCCGTTTTTTGCCGAGTTGATCGTCCCGAAGGATACCGCATACGTCGGAGAAGAAATCCCGATCGAGATTCGGTTCTACTTTAGCCAGGGGATCCAGTATCAGCCTTATCCACAGGGTCAGTATCCATTGATCGACGGTGAAGGTTTCGTAACCAATAAATATCCGGAACCGACGGAAAAACAGATCATCTCAAATGGCCGGACCTACAACGTCGTCGTCTATCGAACCGGATTGACCGGGGTGAAACCCGGCAAATTAGATCTGAATTCGGCTACCCAATCATTTCTGATTGTGGCTTCCGTCGGCTCACGAAGCGCGCCCGGCTTGATCGATCCGAATGAAAATTTTCAACAGCAAATCGCGGACATCAAAACAAACGGTGCGTCGATTCTTATCAAACCGATTCCGACCGCAGGACGGCCAGCGAATTTCTCGGGGGCCGTCGGCGACTTCACGCTTTCATCGACTGCGCAGCCATTAAAAGTGCAAACAGGCGACCCAGTCGCCATGAGCGTCGAAATCAGAGGTCTTGGCAATTTCGATCGCATGGAGCAGCCAACGCTCTCGAATACGGATGGTTGGCATGTCTACGAGCCGTCGGCACAAACCAAGACACTCGATGAGATCGGTCTAAGCGGCGTACGGCGCTATGACTACACCCTTGTCGCAACGAAACCTGTGAAAACCGTTCCAGAGGTCGAGTTTTCTTATTTCAACCCCACAACGGAAAAATTTATCACGCTGAAATCTCCTTCGATCAGCATGGAAATCGTCGGGGATCAACTGCCCGCCGTGACGACGGTTCCTGCAAATCCGGGTGGACCCGGTTCTCGACCGGCCAAGCCGGCGCAGACGCCGGATGTGCTCGACATTCGATTGCCGCCCCCGGCTCGAGCTTCATTTATTCCTTTGATCCGCCAAAGGGAATTTTGGATTGCGCAAGCGATTCCGGCCGCTACGCTGTTGCTGCTCGGGGCTCTGTCTGCGATCAAAAAAAACATAGTCGCAAATGAGTCGCAACGGATGGTGAATCGCGAAGTACGCCTTTTGTGGAAGAAGGTCGCCGGTTCTAAGAATCGTCCGGAAGTACTTCGAGCCGCCGTACGCCTCCTCGACCTAAGCAGTGCGACGAAGCAAAACAGGGGTACAAATCCGCTTTATCCAACCTTCGACGAGAGGATGCAGAGCGGAGCCCTGCCGGATGATCTGCGGCATGACGTAGAGAATCTCATAGCGGTTGAGGAAGCGACAATCTATGGACACGTTGGCTCCGAGATTTTGAGCGAAGAGGAGAGATCGAAAATCAAAACGATCTTAGCCCGTTGGAAAGCGACCGCATGACGCGTCTCAGAACATTTCTGGTGGCCGTTTCCTGCTTCGTTTCTGCGGTGCCATTTGGGTTTGGAGAAACAGCGTGGGATACGGCAAACGATGCGTATCGCGCAGGCAAGTACGACGAAGCAAAAGTTAATTACATACGATTGGTGCAGGCCGGC
>CAZMNG010000243.1:0-6303 GCA_964567505.1 uncultured Chthoniobacterales bacterium | reverse complement strand
ATATTCCACAACGGCCGAATACGGGTCTTTCAAAGTCTTATCAAGCCAGTCTTTGATAACAGCTCGATAATCCACGGTGAGCGGTGTCCCATAACCGATCGATGCAACTTGACTGGGGGTTGGCGGAACATCAGCGCACCCGACGAACAGGAGCGGCAGCCCGAACGGTAGTAATTTATTCATTTGCGCATCATCGGTCCACACTTGCTCTTGCGGATCGTTTCCCACGAAGTGTTGAAGATGTAACGCGGTATAAAGTGATGACCTTTAGGAGGCATTTCTGAGCCTTTTAGATCGCGATTCGCTCTATCTCGTCGAGCGAAATTTCATCCTGCCGCCGATCGTAGAGCTTCGTCGTCCGGGGTGATTCATGGTTGGCGATGTGCTGCGCCACTTCCAGTTTCCCGCTGTTCTTTAAATAGGCGGTGATGCCTGTGGCGCGAAACGTGTGATTGCCAATATTCGTCTCGATGCCGGCCGCTTTGGCGCGGCGCTGGACCAATGCGACATCGGCAGTGGAGAGAACTGTTTGAAACGTTCACTCTGTTTTTCTCTTTAACTCTGCTTCTTCTTTGCGCCGGGTTTGTCATGCAGGCAATCAAAGCGCCCGCTTGGGTGACGATTACGGTCATCGTATTCGCTTTGCCATGTTCCGTAGCATCTGTCCTAAAACCCATCTGCTATTTGGCACGCTGGATCGAGGACGTTGGACTTCCGGAGGACCGAAACGTGTATCAGGTCATCCTTCGCCAGATCTCTAACCGGTTCAAGAAAACGAAGAGTTAAAAGCGTATTCCCGGTTCCATGAGGGTCTGTTCTCCAGGAAATTTGTGATGCAAAGTGACATGGTTTGAGCCACTCTCGATTTGATATGGTGAAAATACTTTCTTTGATGGTGATGGGATATGCCGTAGGTACTGTCCTTGGTAGCCTTATCGTCTTGGCGATAGTTTCTCAGCACGCGGCTGAAGTCATGGGCAAAGTTACTCTGGCCGCGTTCGCCGCGACGGTGTTGGTTTTCCTCGTGATTGGCTGGCGTCTCACCACGGGTACGATGCGTTTAGTTCCCAGTCTATTTTTTCTCTTGATGAGTGTCGGTGTTACACTCGCTATTATCGTCAGGTCCCATTTTGTGCCCATCGCCTGAAAAGGCTGTTCCTCGTCGGCAAGGAATTGCAGAGCAACAGCCGGTATACCCACTCGCCGTAAGCGCCGTTCGCAGAACTAAAGGTGTCCGTCTTAAGGCGGGCTTCGGTTGAATCGAAGGATAACTCTCCGTCGGTCGTTTCATAATCGAATTGAACGGCAGACGGTTCATTGACTGTTATGACAAACACGCCGTTAGCATATCCGGAATGAGTGAGGCGGGGCGGCTGATCGCGGAGGTTAATCGCCCTTGTCAGAAAGTCCCATTGACCAACTAACCAGCCTCAGGTAGGGGTCAGCCTAGAATCGAACGTCAAAGCCGGATGCGCTCGACCTCACTGAGTGTAATCTCGTCCTTTGTCCGGTCATAGAGCTTCGTTGTTCGTGGAGACTCATGCCCGGCCATCTGCTGGGCGTGTTCGAGCCGTCCGTCGTTCTCCAGGTAAATCGTGACGCCGGTTGCGTGGAATGAGTGAGGCGAATAGTGAGCCGGCAACCCCGCTTGCTTGAGCCGCCGGTTGAGCATGTCCGCGGCATCGGTACGCACGAACGGGCGGAGGTTGAGATAGAAAGCAGGAATTTCGCTTGGAGGAGTTTGGAAGCCGTTGACTTGCCTCTACAGGCTGTGACAGGCGAATCGAGTTTGTACGCGACGATGACTTGCGCCGAAACGCAGTCTGCCAGGTCAGGGTACTAGGCAGATCCGTGGTATCATGGGCGGCTACACAGGTTCCGGAGAGTACCGCGGCAATCCAGAGTTTTCTGAATGCCGGGTTTCGCAGTGCCGCCCAAGTGGAGTTCGTAGTCATGATTGGAAGATGAGGTTCCTTATCCCGTTACGATTGCCGAAAGCCTTGAGATGCCCACTTGCGTAAAACGGTTAAATTCCAACAAAGGTACGAAAAGCGACATGGGGATTTGCCAAACCTCTTATGGCAAAGGAATTATGCCTACGTGGCACCCCCAATTACACATTGCCAGGAGTTCGCAGCTGGGCAGTAAGGGTTGTGAACTGGCTCCACGCTTGCGTTTCATTGAGAAGATCTCAGAATATTAAAGGCGAGGAGAGAAGGGTCGGCAGAGTTTTGTCGGCCTTGAATCAGCGCGCCGGGGAATGCGCTGGCGCAATTCGTTCAGCAGCCGTTCTTGATTCCAAGACCTGCCGCGATGCTCTTGATTCTAGCCGAACGCTAATACACGTCTGCTTATTTGGGGAGCCAAAGATCAGAGCTAAAAACGGACTCTTTCATAAGATCCAAAATCAAATGGATCATTTTGTTGGGCGACAGCGATCGCCTCGTCGAGGCGTTCGCTGTCGTTCTTCAGGCACTCCTGCTAAATGTCAAGCCGCCCGTTTTTGGCGACGCGTCTTGGTTCCGGGTCCGCGCAAAATGTTTTTTACGGTATAAGGACGGCGTCGATGACGTGGATCACACCATTGCTTGCGGCGATGTCGGTCTTAACGACATTCGCGCCACCAACGGTCACCTCGCCGTCGTCCACCTTGATGGCCAGTTTCTTGCCATTCACGGTCTTGGCATTGGTCGTTGTAACATTCGCCGCCATTAACTTGCCCGGGAGGACGTGGTAGGTCAGCACGGCCACCAGCTTCTCTTTGTTCTCGGGCTTGAGCAGGTTTTCGACAGTGCCCGCAGGGAGCTTGGCGAAGGCTTCATCGGTGGGTGCGAAAACGGTGAAGGGCCCTTTGCCGTTCAAGGTTTCCACCAGCCCAGCAGCTTTCACCGCAGCGACGAGGGTGTTAAACTGCCCAGCTCCGGCTGCGACGCCGACGATGGTCTTTTGCTCCGCCGCTGAGAGGTTGTTGATGGTTACTAACACGAGTGCGGCAAAGGCCGCTGCGATGAGGGTTATCTTTTTCATGGGGTTACGGTTTTGACTTCTGTTTGGGTTGCGGAGGCGATAAGTGCCTCCTTATTTCGGTAAACGCTGGCGCCTCGCCGTTGGGTGCCGACCATAGTTTGCTAAATTCGCATTACTTGCGCATCCGAGTTGCGCCCCCGGACGTTTAAGCGTCACGTCCGTGCGCCCGATTCGCAACTTGTGCAGACCTGCTTGGCTTGCTCGCCAATCGCTGTCTTTTGCTCAGGCGTGAGACGTGTTTTAGATTGCGCACTCGCATGACGCTGCGCGGATTCTTTGTGAGCGCTGTTTCGTGGCGCAGCAGGAAGTCCCAATATAATTTGGTGAAAGGGCAGGCTTTTGCTCGACTGCTTTGCGCGGTGTGGAAGCGGAGTCCGGCACAGTAGTTCGACATGCGCTGGATCTATTTGCCGCTGGCGATATAGGGCTTCGAGGCCATCATGCCGCCGACGGCGTATTGCGACATGCCGAATGCGCTTGGCAGTTCGACCCATTCGATGGCGTCCACGCACACGGCGAGATATCACGCATGGAGCGCCGGTGAAGAAGTCGTCCGGCGCGAAGGAAGCCTCCCGAAGCGCATTCGGAGCTCGGGCTTTCGGCCTGAAGCGGCAACGCGCGGCCGCCATGAGCCGCGCGACTCGCAGCACCGGTAAAAAAAACCGCGCCCGACCAGTATCCAGATGAAGCGTCCAAGCGTAATATTTTGGTAGTGTCTAATTTTTGTATTTCGATTCCCAATGATTAACGAATTTCTTCAGGGACGAGCTGCGCTCTACGTAGCGGGCGCCATGTTGCCGCAGGAACGGGAGCAGTTTGAATTGGTGCTCGAATTCCACGATGAGCTCAGGGAATTCGTCGTCGGATTGGCCGAAGTTGGCGTCGCCGTCACGCTCGCCACGCTGCGTCCAGGCGAATTTAGACCTTCGCATGGACTCAAGGCCCGAATTTTCGGAATGCTACCCGATCGCCCGCAGCAAGTTACCTCGGATGGTTTGGTAATGTCCGGGCCGGACGGCTTGGTTCAATGGATCAACCCCGCCTTCAGCGCGATGTGTGGATATACCCTCGAAGAACTGCGCGGGAAAAAGCTCGGCCCGATTTTGCAAGGCGAGAAAACCGATCGCGAAACGGCGGAGCGGCTGCGCCGCGCGGTGCACGAATACCGCCCATGCCGCGAGGCCATCCTGAATTATCGCAAGAACGGCGAGCCTTATTGGGTCGAGATATCCATGACTCCAATCCTGGACGGTGTCGGCCAGCCGCTCTGGCTCGTCGCCCGAGAACGCGAGCTTGCCGACCGCATCGCGGCGTAAGCTGCGCTAAAGCAATCATGGACACTGTCTCTTCTCCGCCGGCAGCGTTACAATTGCGGGCTGATCACATCCCGCAGCTTGATCATCGCGCGGCGGATGCGCGCCTTGATCGTCCCGAGCGGCTCGTTGAGACGCTCTGCGATTTCCGCCTGGGTCATCGAGGAAAAGAACGCGAGTTCGATCACCTGGCGCTGGTCCTTCGAGAGCTCCTCAATCGCCTCGCGTACCAGCTTGCTCGTCTCCACCGACGCCACCGCATCGAAAGAACTCTGGCCGTCGAATTGCTCAAAAATTTCAGACTCGCGCTGCACGTCGTCCTGGAGCCGATTGCGGCGCTGTGTCGAGCGCAGGCGATCGATGGCCTTGTTGCGAGTGAGCGTCACCGCCCAGGTCAGCGGTTTGCCGAGGGCCGGATTATAAAGGGGCGCCTTTTCCCAGATCTGGATGAAGACATCCTGCAGCACGTCCTCGGCGGCTACCTGATTGTTCAGCACGCGATAAGCCGTGGAAAACAAGACGCCCGAAAACCGATCGTAAAGCTCCTCGAAACTCCCGCGGTCGCCCTGACCGATCCGTTTCAAAAGCTCGATCTCGGCTTCGCGTTCTTTTGCGTGATCAGGTTCCATACTGTGTTCAAAAGAATAATCGCGACAGGTCCGCGATGCGAAGCGGTTTCTCGGCGTCCGAAGCGCCAAGCAAAACGAACTCCTCCGGTAATTCCGTGACTCGATGAACGAACAACCACAACCGCCGGTCTGGCTCCACCGGCTGCTCCGGCGGCTTGGGACGCGCCCTTGCGACGCACGTGCTCGCGCGAGGGCACCGGCTCGTCGCAACGTCGCGGAAGCCGACACAACTCGACGACCTTGTCGCCCGGCATCCGGAGACGTGTCGCGCACTCGCGCTCGACGTCACCGAGCCCTCGCAGGTGAAAGCCGCGATCGCGCAGGCGGTGGCGGCATTCGGCCGGATCGATGTGGTCGTGAACAACGCGGACTACGGCCTGGTAGGCACCCTCGAGGAACTCAGCGACGAACAGATCGCGCGCAATCTCGACGCCAATTTTTTCGGCGCGCTGGAAGTCATCCGCGCGGCGCTGCCGATCCTGCGCACAGCACAGCGGCCACATCGTGAACATTTCCGCCGCCGCCGTGATCTCAAATTACGCCGGCTTTTCCATCTACGGTGCAGCGAAATGGGCGCTCGAAGGCGTGTCGGAATCGCTCTCCGCCGAACTAAAACCGCTTGGCATCAAAGTTATCATCGTGCAGCCGGGACCGTTTCGCACCGAGTTCAGCGGGCGTTCGCTCGAACGCGCGGGAAACCACATCGCCGATTACGACCGATCGAGCGGCAAGTTCCTTCGCTTTCTCGAAACCATGAATGGCAGGCAACCAGGCGATCCGGACAAGGCGGCGGACGCCATCATCGGCACCGTCGAATCCAACGCGCCGCCGCTGCGCCTGGTCCTGGGAAAGTACGCGAACGACAAGGTGCGGAAAAAACTCGCCTCGGCTGCAAGCGAACTCGCCGCGTGGGAACACCTCGGCCTCGCTATGGATTTCACACCCAACCTATGAACGCTACAAAATGCCGCTTATCCTCGCCATAGTGATGCCCGTCGCGCTCGGGATTTTTTGGCTCGTGACCACTTCCCGCGCGGCGACCGAAACTCCGAGTTATAAAGTCGTCCGCACTGACGCGCCATTTGAAATCCGCGACTACCCGGCATTCACCCTGGCCACGATACCGATGGACGATGGTGAAATGAACCGCAGCTTCGGGCAGTTGTTCCGGTTTATCACCGGCAGTAATGCGGAAGCGGAAAAGATCGCGATGACGTCGCCGGTCTTGATCGACGCCGCTAAAGACAAAAAGACGATGAGCTTCATCATGCCGAAGAAAGCCGTGGAGAAAGGTGTGCCGAAGCCAGCTGGAGACAGCGTCAGTCTGGGCAAGG
>CAZMNG010000242.1:0-6310 GCA_964567505.1 uncultured Chthoniobacterales bacterium | reverse complement strand
TCCCCGATTTGACTACCGACAAGTCCACCGAGGGCATCGGATCGGACAGTCTTTGCGCCAGATCCGGCCGGCTGTCGACGATCGAGTGGACGATCCCATCGAACTCGTCCTTCGCGAACGCGTCATCGTCGCTGAGCCGGATCACATGGTTATCGACCTTGCCGGTGACATTCCGTCGATTGAATGTGAGATCGCTGCAGTGGTGCTTCGCGACAAACGCAACGATCAGATCCCACTCCGATTGGTAACTGTTGCCCGACATTCCTCGTGTCCCGTCCGCGGAATAGCATCTGTTTCGTCTCGCGGCGTCCGGATCAGTTGCCGCTTCTTAAGGTTGGAGCGAGTGATAGTTCGGCTTATTACTGGTCGCGCCCAGCGAGCACGTCGCCTGCTGGGTCAAATCCAGCACGTGGTCGTAGGTCCCGCCGGAAGGACAGGTTGGGATCCCATATTTTAAATATTTTGCCAGCTGTGACTCGCTGGTTAACGACACGCCGGGATTGTCTCGGGCAAACTCGTCTTTCGCAGCCTCGATCAGCGCCAGATTCTTGGAACAATCATGCCCGTTCGCGCTATCCAGAGCCTGCCGCGCGCCCATAGCAACAGTCCCTGCAATCAGCGTCGTCAAAACGATCCCCAGAAGAATCTCGAACAACCCCCAACCGCTATTCCGCTTCCGCCGCCACATTCTGATTCTCCGGCCCATAGATCTTCTCCTCCAACCGCTTTAACGCAAGAGCGGCCGCTGCGTTCGCTGCCCGAATGACACTCTTCCCATTGGTCGCCTCCCCGGTGAATCGCGGCACCTGCCAAGTCGGCTGCCCGAAGAGCGCATCCATGTACTGGACCGGCATGATGCTCGGCAAATCCCGCTTGTTATAAAAGAAAACGATCGGGATCGGTTGAAGCGCAATGTTCGGTCTCCCCTCGAGGCAGAATCCCCGGTCCGCCAAGAGCTCTTCCAGGTCGTTCAGCATCTCGATGTTTTTCGCTGCCGCGTCAAATTGGCTGTCCGCAACAAAAACAACCGCGTCCGTTGCCGCCAGCACCAGATGCCGGGTCCGCCGGTACTTCTGCTGTCCGGGCAACGTCCAATAAAGAAATTTAACTTCCAGTTTGTTCGCCGAAAAATTCTTCGACTGCGTATATTCAAAAAAGACCGATCGATCGTCCGTCGTCGGCAACTCTTTTACTTCGGTTTCGAGCCGGGACGAGAGATACCTGAGGGAAGTTGTTTTGCCGGCGTACGCCGGGCCGTAGTAAACGACTTTGAGTTGCGCCTCGTATGTAACCCAATTTACATATGCCATTCGCTTTCTATGCCTCCTGCTACTGTCGCTCCTGAATATTCAGCGCCTATTAAGATTCTAATTCGAACACGTTCAGCCATTCTTATCTGGGAATATAAATTACGCAATCATTAAAACGTTTTGGCTCATTCCAAATTTTATTAGCCTTCTGCGGCGACTATTGGAAAATAAATCATCACGCTCCGTTGCTTTCTTAGCTGCCGGAATTGTCACGGGGTCGATACCGTTCGAAACCCGATCCGGTCGCTAAGTGTTACACTCCGTTGATTCGTAATACGTCGGGTTACCTCTGCACTGATGTTGCCGAAGTTTCCTCCGCGAATGACCGGATTCCCTTCCGAATCGACGGACTGCGTCCATTCCGACACATTACCTGCCATGTCCAATACTCCGTACGGACTTTTATCCAATACGTACTGGCCAGGCAACGCCCATTTTCGTTTCGGATCACCTCGATAAATGTTGGCCGCATTCACCCGGTCGTCCGATCCCCAGGGATAACGCTGTCCGCTCGTCCCGCGGGCGGCTTTCTCCCATTCCTCCTCGGTCGGAAGACGGCGCCCCTTCCAGTTCGCGTATGCGTACGCGTCGAACCAATCCACAAACACGGCCGGAAAGTTAATGTTTATCTTCACCCCTTCTAATTCTCCCTGGTCAACGGCCACTTCATACAACCGATCCCACTCTCGATTCCGGTGACTCAATCCGGCTGGTTGATCCGGATGATCGTACTCGTGACTTTCACCGACCGCGGCAAGAAACTCTGCATATTGGGCAATCGTGACCTCCGTCACGTCAATATTAAATTCGGGCAATGCGATTGTTTGTCCGTCCTGATAGTAAAATGCCCCTGCCGGGATCGCGACGGGGGCTGCGGCACGCGCGCGGACAACCGGTTTGGTGCCGATCCGCTGCACGTACCCGGCAATATTATCCTTCTGCATGTAACCGGCGTAACCGATAAAACCGGCAACCAGTACGCCGAGCACGATCCGCCAGATGCCGTCCAGTCGCGTTTTCCACTCCTTCTGCTTACGATGATTTGTAATCAGTGCCAGTATCTCGGCTGCCCTGCCTTCACTGATCTGCAGTGATTTAACAGCACCCGGTCGAGACCGGGGTGCCGCGTGTTCAGCTTCTGCTAGCCGTTCATCCAGGATCCGCGTTGCCTCCAGAATCACACTGGCCGAATTCGCGGTAATTGTGCGCAGAATGTTTTGCGCCAGTCCGCGCTTCAAATCGAATCGTCCAATTCCCCAGCCGACCATCTCGTTGATCGCTACCTGGCCTGAATGTGCCCCTACCGCGGCATGCACGATCTGGCCGTTGCGGACATAGATGTAACCCTTTTGATTTCCCTGGCGCACGACAATTGTTGCATCAATCCCGGCAAGACAGGCGATCTGAAGGATATGTTGCAGCTCGAGGCGTTCGACTCTCCCGACAAATCCAGTCGCCTGTTCGTTGCTCATTCCAGAAGAGATCGTCGTTCGATCAATGTTTGTCACAGAGCGCGCCAAACGCGTATCGGGAGTGCGGGTCAAAGCCAGCCAAACAACTTTTTCCGTTCCGTCTTTTGAGATTTCGCTATCGAGCCTTTTGCGTTGTTCGCTTCCGACTTCGAATCAGATTTTCGATTGTTCGCTCCGGACTTCGAATCAGATATCCTGCCGGCCTTCTTCGCGACCGTATGATTCGACGGCGTCGCCGTGGGCTGCGGGTCCGAAATCGGTACACGATTCTGAACAACCGACGGGCCAGTAGAATCCGGTGGTGGCTGAACTGTCACCGCAGTTGGCAGATAGCTGCTTGTGGGTTGATCGAAAGTGAGCGCCGGATTCTTCGGACGATCCTTTAGCGCGAGTTTTAGTTCGCTGTCCGCGATCAGACCGTCAGGTTGAGAAGCACCCGATTCATTCACGACGAGGTAGACCGTTGCACTCGACCCGGCTTTAACCGTGCCCGCGGCCTCTTCCGATACCACATCGTAGATCTGCTCCTTTCCCTTGATTTCAAAGGATTGCGGATCGTACGTAAAGTCGTCGTTCGTCCGGTTATCAATCTCGACTTCGAATGCCGCTGCGCCGATGCCGTCATCTTCCAGAACGCGACGGATCGTCGATTCGATCCCGTTCGTCAGGCTACTTTTCTTTCCGAGCTCCGCGACATGCAGCCCCTCAAGGGTTTCGGGGTGGGTCGCCTGGAGATCCGTATAGTTCCTGGCCGCATCAAGCAATCCGGAAATCTGCGCCGGGGCCACCGGCAGCCGCTTCTCTGCCGCCGCTTGGGACAGTCCGTTGTCCGCCGGTAGTTCGAAGATATTAACGAAGCTGGGGTCGCTGCTCTCTGTAAAAAAGATTGAATAAACCTTTTGATCGAGAACAACGGTCAAGTTCCCAGTTGCGCCCAGTTTCAGTGCACGAACACTAAGATAGTTGGTTCCCTTTGAGTAGGTGAGTTGGAACGCGTCTCCGGCTGCTGGAGTCGCGGAAAAACCATACCCATCGATCGCTTCAATTTTGTAGGGAAACTCGAGCGACGTCACGCCGGTCGTTCCAACCTTGACCACGGCCAGATCGTCGTGATTCAGCGTAGCGTGAACGATCTTGTTTTTCGGAACTTCATCCTCGGCGATACCGTGGCTTGCAAAGAACGCGAATCCTGCGGCCACCCAAAAGAAATCGTTCAAACACAATTTCATATAATCCCATTATAACGATTCGTGTATTACGTGCCGTAACTTCCGTTGTTATAGTCGGACTATCATTTTGGAGCGCGGGTGTCTATAAGATGATTCTGATTTTCGACAAAAAAAACGACACCCGTTGCCCAGCTCAAACGCATCCTGTTCCGAATGAATCAGTTATAGCAAAATCGCCTGAACAAAAAAATTCTTACCACTGAATTCGTGGCAGCCCGGTTGTCTCGTTCGCTCCCCACCGGTTGATGGCGGCGTTCGAGACAGCCTTCCCAACGACAGGATGTTTTACCGCGACGAGAAACTGGCCGGCATGATCGTACTCAGGGACTTTGTCTGGACTCGCGTAACGATTCACCTTGGCGGCCACCGCGTTCGCGATATCGTTCGCGTCCGGCATCCCCTGAACGCCTCGGTCGATCCGACCCCAGAGAAGGATCTCCGCTTCGCTGTCGAGGATTTGCAAGCAGTAATGAATGAGTTTCGCAACCGTAACGGCGCTCAAATGCCCTGGGGTCGCGAGCAAGGCTCTGTCGATGTGCCGGTCAAACGACTCCGCGCTGAAGCAGTCCAGCTTCAATTTGTCGGCGAGGTCCCGAATCGCGAATGGAAATTCGGACGCTGCTTCGCGGACGAACTCTGCAAGTGTCAGTTTCGTCTCCGGCTTTGGCGGCGGGGCGAAATTGTAGGGAAAATGGAAGGAGATGCGGTTAATCTCTGTCACCTGATTATCGGTAACAGGCGTCAGCCTGGGTAACGGTCGATTTCTATCGGGCACAGCCGCTGTCAACCGCGTCCAGGTACACCGGATGGTTCAGGAAACCGGGAACCGAACCGAGATCAACGTCCATCAGCTTCCCGACTCTTCATTGTCACCATTCTGGAATCGTTGGTAACTGATACCGAATGTGAGCGTTGTAATTCGCCGGTGCTGGGACCGGCCCAGTTCTTCGAGCGAAATTCTTAGATCGGTTTTTTTGTTGATTTCTGAGATTGCGGTATCTAAAGCTCGCTGGCGCAGGTTTGCCCAGACCGGCAACGGCGCGGCTTGAATCAAATTCCCTTCAGCGTCGCGCACCGCTTCCAAGCCCAGCACCTTTCGCAAACGCTCCAGCGAAATCCGTTTGCTGCCGAGGGACGCGTAATTCTTAGCCCAGTTGTACAGGCGCAACGAGTACTGGCTCCGGAGTCGAAGGCGGGCCGGGCGTTCGGTCAGATAACGCGGCAAAAGTCTCTTGAGCTCAAGCCAAATATGCCCAAACCTCGGGCTGAACGCCAGAAACACCTCGGGCTTTTCCGTTCCCCGTACGTGGACGGCATCGACCCACCGGGTGTAATTCGTGACGGCTTGCGACCCGTCAATTTCCTCAATGGCAAGACGATAGTTGCAGGCCAGACGTAGTGCCGCCTTGAGGACTTTCTGGCCGCCCACCAGGATCGGATCGCGTTGGCCGGGCCGATATTTTTCGAGAGCAAAATTAAGTAGATTGCGTTCGGCCTCCGGAAGCATGAAATAGCTTTTCTGAACGCCGATCGGCAGACTTTCTTCCAGACCTTTGTCGAGCAGGCTGTCTGGTAGCCGTCGCTGAATTGAACTTTTTGCAGTCGCCATTGTCAAAACGAAATAGAGCCGTTATTTCTTCGGAAAGCACGCAAAAACAGCTATTTACCTTTACATTCCCGAAAAAACGTTATGAATAAGGTAGTGCACCTGTAAAGTTTTACGATGGCTACCATTGTTGAATCCAAGTATAAACTCGCCAAGGGCTGGAACTTCGGGTCCAGCCTTCATCCGCTGGCGCTCGACCAGTACCTCGAGCGCAAATCTTTGAACTTCAAGTTCTTCGACGGTTCCGAACCGTGGGTCGGAGATCATAATCGGATTACGTGGGAGAATTTTTTCCGGTTTTGCACGGAGGAAATGGACGACCTTTCCAGACTTACTTGCGGCATGGTGATCGATTATTGCCTCTCCATTGTCGAAAAATCGGTCGCCAAGGTCAAACGCCCGTTGACCAGGACGCAGGTGCAGGATGCACTTGCGGCCGGGTACGAGGAAGCATACGAAAATCCGGTTTTTCAATATCGATGGGCAATGCGCCATCCGGTTGTGTCGGAAGCCGTTACCATCGCGCTGAAAAATCGCACGGACGAAGAGTAGTTCGGCTTCGGCCCATTTGCCGGAGCGGCTCTTCGTCGATTGAACCCAACGGGCTGAAATCGCTGCGCTATCCGTGCTGATCCGGCCCCCAGCCACTGAGCCCGAGTTCGCAGCCTATTTTCGGTTGCGCTGGAAGATCCT
>CAZMNG010000241.1:0-6364 GCA_964567505.1 uncultured Chthoniobacterales bacterium | reverse complement strand
GGGTGGTGCTTACGCATGGGTTTCCGGCTCCCTTGTCAAGTGATCATTGAGAGAGGGCTTGGCGATATCTGTTAGGTGTTCGTTGGCTTGCCCAATCGTCACATCGACAATCCCTGCCAATGTTGCCAGAGCGGACAGCGGAATGGTCTTATGCATGAGGGTAGTGCAGGTGCTGCAAAGCGCCGTCAGATTGCCCGTGGTGGACGTCAAGGGCACATAGTCGGCCATGCCCAGAGCCGGGACCCGCGGCGCCCGGCATTTGAAGCAATAGCACTCGTGAAGTTTGAGCTTCGGTCCGGTCGTTGCCTGCGCTTTGAAGTGGTCGAAGAGATCACCACCAAGGATCAGAATCGGCTTCCGGTTGGTGATAGCCGGCAAGGTGCCGGACTTGATCCAGCGTCGAATCGTCCCCTTGGCATGGCCGGTGACGCTCGCTGCTTGCTCCACCGTGTAGTTGCGGTGAATTTTAATGTTGCGCCCGTTGGGTTTTCGTGTGCGCTTGCTCCGACGACCCTGTTGCATCGGCCTAGAATTGAGTGCGAGCGTGCTCGATGGTAAAACGGCCATGAGCCGTTTGCCTTTCAAAAGCTGGGGGGTGCGGAGGACCCCGGCGCAGATCGGCCTGTTTTGCCGCCGTCCGATCAACAGCCGGGGCGGTTGCTATCCATGGTCCGATGTGGATGTGCGCCTGTGCGACGCCAACCAAGCGTCGAGATCATTGGGGTCGTAGACCACAACCCGGCCGATACGCATATAAGGGCAGCCGCCGCCGTGAACGCGCAGCTTTTCAAGGGTGGATTTGGCTAAGCCAGTATAGGCCGCAGCTTCTCGGGTTCGAAGCTTGGGGCGTGGAGAAGTATGATGGGAAGACATGCTTGTATTGCCTGCATAGATTCTGATTTAAGCCTATGACAAGCAACATGGCGGTACTAGTTCGGAATTTCAGGCAGGATTTTCCGAACTTCGGAAAATCGAAATTATTTTCCTAGCATTCGTCTTTTCGCGCCTCACGTAAGTGCCGCGTTATCGCGTCAAATCCAATTTGGACGCCATTTCCCCTTTGTAACTCGGGTAATTTGAGTGCAAGAATCCTACGAGCGGTTTCCGAATCGTTGCGAATGAGAGCTGGTTCTTTTGCATAAAGGGCTCGGGCAGCTTCCAATATTGCATTTCGGCTCCGGATCCCTTGCCGCAATCTCTCGGCGCGTGCTTTCGGTAAGCCGCTCTCCCGCCATTCAGACATGGCAATGCCGTCAACCATGTACTCCTCGTAATTGTCCATAACTTGATATTCTGCCGCTGCCATGCCAAGCTCAAAGGCAGCTCGAATGGCTTGTTCTTGCGGCTCGGACGGCGTTTCTTCGTCGAATAACGTGTCGAACATTCCAAGTTTTTGTAGGGTCAAAGCGCGCTGCCGTGCGTACTCTGCAAGTCGGAAAGCAAAGCTCCAATCGGCCTCTATCCCAGATGGACTGTTTATTTTACTAATCCTTGTGTGAAATTCTGCGAGCAGCTCTGCGGAAGTTTGAAGCAGCCTCGCATCAAGCGTCTCTACAAATTCCTCAAAATCGTCATATGTAAAATAAAGCGGTAGCTTATATCTTGAATACGACGCTCCGCTTGATCGCCATACCTCGTAGTGGACGCCGTTGCATTCGGAGCACTGCCGCTGGTACAGATCATAAATTCGATCAACTTTCTTTATGGATTTAATAATATAGCCCACGATTAAATTCCTTGTCTTCGGATATGGCGACAACCCCCTTGGTGCTCATCACCGGTTAGTTGGATTATCTTGCCTGATTCTCCCAAGTCGCCAATAGCTGCGGCAATGGTCACTCTAATGACATATGACGCCTGACGCCTTGCACAGCCGATCGACGCTAGATGCGGTAGGCCATCCACACCGCATCGAGTGATCGGCAGGCATGAGGGTGCCGTAGTTCGCTCGCCTTTGGCGCCATCAGCGGGCGGCCGGTCCTCGCCTCGGGGAGCCGTGACAAAACGATCCGCTGCCATGCCCGATCCAATTAGCTGATCAAGCTGCTGCAGCCGCTAGCCATAGCCGCCGTGGTGGGAACGCAACACATCGTGCTCTACGAAAATCGCAAACGGCCCAGTTTTACTCCGCCCTGCTGGCCACTTTTCGAAGACCGGCGTCGCCCTAACCGGCTTGAAAGCGCCCGACCTCAATTCGCCACACAAAGAAGAGCCTTGGCTTTTGCTCCGATTTATGGTTCCAAAACCTTAAGTGTTCTGCTCGCGTAAAATGGTGTGATCGAACGAAGGACTAAGAGTTTCTGGCTTATTGCGGTCCACTGATCAGGTTGACTCCAACGGGTGTTGCCTCGGATGAGTGCTATCGAGCGACGTGTCTATGTCATCTCCGACCTTCATCTCGGGGGAGATTATCCAAAGCCGGACGAACGCGGAAAGCGCGGCTTTCGACTTTGTACGCACGTCGACGACCTTGTACACTTCGTTGATGCGCTTGCGCAAGCCGTCGCAGGAGACGCGTCAATCGAGCTCATCTTGAACGGCGACACCGTCGACTTTCTCGCCGAACGCGACATTGATTCGGACTCGTGGTCATCGTTCACGGGCGACCAGGACGAGGCCGTTGCAAAATTCAACACCATCGTCGAGAGAGATCCGCAGGTATTTGATTCGTTGCATAACTTTCTCGAGTGTGGGGGCCGGCTCACCATTCTGCTCGGCAATCACGATATTGAGTTGAGCTTACCGTCGGTGCGGGCCGCCCTACGGCGCGCTGTGGGAGTGAGACCGGGGCATGACTTCGAATTCATCTACGACGGTGAGGCCTACATCGTCGGTGATGCGCTGATTGAACATGGCAATCGCTACGATGCATGGAACCAAGTCGATTTTGACGCACTGCGTAGATTTCGGTCCCTGCTGTCCCGCAGGCAAGCTGTGCCAGAAGAATATAAATTTGACCCGCCTGCGGGCAGTAAAATGGTCACCTCTGTGATCAATCCGATCAAATTGGAGTATCCATTTGTTGATTTGCTTAAACCCGAGGAGGAGGTAGTCGCGCCGATGCTCCTGGCATTGGAACCAGGCTTTCGGTGGCTCATTGCGAAAATTGCAAAGCTTCTCTATAGCACGCGCGATCATGGGCTTGAGAAAGCAAATCTGCCGGCGTGGGGAGGAGACGTGCACGCAAAAATTGCCCGGAATACTCCTAAATTTGGTGGAAACATGGTGGCGGCCAAACCGTCTACGGCCGGCCAGCGCTCCTTTAGTGATTACGATGCGCTCCGGGAGGTCCTGCAAAACGCATTGCATGAGCATGCGGATGGCCTCCTGCGTGAAATTGAACCAAGTGGAGCCAACGCACACGTAGCGCCAGCATTCGGAGCTGAGATTGGTGCGAAAGAAGCAATTGACCGGGCACGCGGAATTGCTCGGCTGATAACCAGCCGTGACTCGGCAAGCCTGGAGAGGCGATTGCCCGCGCTCCTCAAGGCGATTCGTTGTATCCAAGGGCAGGATACATTCGTGCCAGAAATTGAGACCGCGGCCGAATACCTCAAGGCTGCTCGGGAACTAGCTACTCGTGGCTTCCGATACGTGGTTTTCGGTCACACCCACAAGCCCAAACAAGTTAGTCTCGGAACCGGCCGATATTATCTGAATTCCGGTGCGTGGGCCGACATTCTCCGGTTCCCGATAGAGATCCTCACGCTGCCCGAAGCCCAGGCTCTTAGTCAATTGTACCCTTTCGTGAAGGCGATTGAGGTGGGCGACTTTTCACAATGGACTACCTTTTACCCGACCTATGTGAGGCTTGAACTAGACGAGTCGAACACGGTGGCCCGCGCAGAGTTGCGCACTTTCTCGAAGGGTACACCACCGTAATGCTTGCGAATTAGCTCAGAGGTGCAGGCGAAGTGCGATGGATGATAGCATCCGTAATGCAATTGTACGTATTGATTTGGTCGAAGCCGGAATTAGGGGCACAGGCTTTCTGGTTTCAGATGAGTTGGTCGCAACTGCTTTGCATGTTGTCGCCGACAGGACAACTACACCGCTGAAATTTTATTCTGGAATTATTCAGCTGCGTTTTCCTTACCACACCATCGAAGCGGAAGTGATGGAAGGCGGATGGGACGAGGACAATGATTGCGTTCTGCTCAGGTGTAAAGAGCCGCCGAATTTTCGGCCGTTGGCATTGGGAGAGTTACGGACCTCAAAAGGGCAGTGGGAGACACACGGTTTTCCTGCAATGCAGCCAGCAGACGGGATGACCCTAGAGGGTCATGTAGCAAACCACGCGGGTAAACTCTACGGAAAGCCCACGATACAGCTCTACTGCAAGCAAGCGGCAGCGGGCGTGGGCGGGCCCCTGGATGGCGCCTCCGGAGCGCCTGTGATCATAGATGGTGTAGCCGTTGGCCTTTTGCGGTTCGAACTATTGCAGAATGGCCTGATTACAGGCGGAACCGTTTACGCCTGCAAGTCTCAATTTGTCGTCGATCTTTGTCCGGATCTTCTCCGACTGAGGCCGACGCAAGATTTTTACAACCTTCCAAGTCTGCCGACGCGCTACGAGCCCCGCGAAAGGGACTTGGTTGATGTCCGCACAAAGCTTCTTTCCGCCGAAGGCGCGGTTGCCAACTCGAGCGCGGCACGCGCCGTCGGTATTCATGGAATGGTTGGAATCGGCAAGACGGTGTTGGCGGCTGCGCTGGTTCACGATCCCGAACTGCGCGCGGCATTTCCTGACGGCATCGTCTGGCTGAGTTTCGGCCGCCACGCGCAGGTCCTCGCAAAGGCGGTAGAATTCAGCTTTGCATTGACGCGCACGAGAACTAGCTACGACACTGTTTCGGAGGCGCGTGGTCAGCTTGGGCTAGGTAGCGCGAACAAACGGCTGCTAGTCGTGCTCGACGACATTTGGGAGCCTGCAGCGGCCGACCCGTTCACTGGTCTCGCCCCCGGCTGTCGATTGCTGATCACGACACGCGACACGCGCGTGCTGGAGCGCACGCAAGCCGAAGGGCACAGACTCGATATCCTCGACCATTCCTCCGGATTACTGTTCCTGGCCAAGGCTGTGGGAATAGGTGTCGATGCCCTGCCGAAAGAGGCGGATCAAATCGTTACCGAATGCGGAAGTCTGCCCCTGGCGATTGCCGCGGTGGGTTCTCTAATTCAGCGGGGAGTCTATGGGTGGAAGGATGCAATCGAAGCGCTGCAAAATGCTGAGCTCGAAAATCTCGACACCGGCTGGTTGCCCGACCCAGAACAGAGAAACCTTGCCGTAATTCTACAACTGAGCGTCGATGCGCTGACCGATGACGTGCGCAGATGCTTCTTCGCCTGCGCGATCTTGCCGGAAGATGCTGGAGTACCCGAGGCAGCGCTCTTGCAACTGTGGTCGACTCTTGGAGAGAATGAGCGACGAAGAAAGCGAATCGCGCAGGAACTGTTCGATCGCTCGCTGATGCAGCGTGACGAGCAGCGCCGGTATCGGATTCACGATTTCTACATGGACTATCTGAAACACGCGGCCGCCCCACTGTCCGAGCGCCATCGGCGCGCTGTCGAATGTTATCGAAGCGTCTGCCCAAACGGCTGGGCGAGCGGCCCTGATGACGGCTATTTTCTGCAATATCTCCCATGGCACCTCCGCGAAGCAGGCCAGACGGATGAGCTGCGATCGCTGCTGTTCGACTTCACCTGGTTGCGGGTCAAATTCGTAGCCTGCGGCGCAGCGGCTCTCATCGAAGATTTGCGATTGTTGGAAGGAGATCGGGAGGCGACGCAGTTAGCCGCTGCGCTACGTTTGTCGACAGAAGCCCTCGAATCCGACCCCAAGCAGATTGGAGCTCAAATATTGGGGCGGCTCGTCGCCGAGGACGGGTCTACGATCGAACAACTTTTGGCCACCATCCGCCATGACCAGGCTCTCGCCCTCATTCCCGTCAAAGACGGATATTTAACTCGTCCCGGACCTATTCAGCGCACGTTTTGGACCAACGCCGAGCCGCTTATTTTGGCGCTTGCTGCGCTGCCGGACGGGCGCCACGCGCTGTTTGTCTCGGCTGAAGGCATTTTTCGGGTTTGGGACCTAGAGAGAGGCAGCGAACTGCGACGGTTCGGAGATGACATTGGGGTTCTGTGCAATGCTGTCGCCGTTCTGCCGGGCGGACGTCGGGCATTGTCCGGTTGGAACGATGGCGCGCTCCGGCTCTGGGATTTGGAGAGCGAGGCCGAGCTTCGGCGGTTTGACCATGGTGGCAAGGTTACCGCTATTGCGGTTCTGTCCGACGGAAGCCAAGCATTGTCGGCATCGACTGATCGCACCGTTCGGCTCTGGGATTTGGAGAGCGGGGCC
>CAZMNG010000240.1:0-6384 GCA_964567505.1 uncultured Chthoniobacterales bacterium | reverse complement strand
GTTGCATTGCCGGTAATGGCGTGCACATTTGGCCTTTTTAAGGCGAAATTCTATGCCATGTGACTGTCGCGTTGAAGATACCAAAGAGATCCAGCATCACGTATTGTTTTTGCTTCTGGCCATCAATGCGACAATGTTTTGTCTCGAACTCGCAGCCGGCATCCTGGCGAATTCGACTGCTTTGCTCGCTGATTCTCTCGATATGCTGGCCGATGCGACCATCTACGGAATCGCTCTCTACGCGGTCGGTAAAGGAGATTTGGTGAAACGGCGAGCGGCCTTCGCGAGCGCGATTTTGCAAGGCGTACTCGGCTTATTCGTTGTTGGTGAGGTCGTTCGTCATTTTCTGTATGGAAGCGAACCCACTTCGCTGGTGATGATCGCGGTTGGCGGAGTGGCGTTAGCAGCAAACGCCAGCTGCTTATGGCTTCTGCGGGATCAGCGTCGGGGAGAAGTTCATATGAGAGCTTCGTGGATTTTCACGAGAACGGATGCGCTTGCTAACCTGGGAACGATCATTGCCGGGGGATTTGTCCTGGGTACCGGAAGCGCCCTGCCGGATTTGATTGTCGGAGCCGCGATTTCTCTGGTCGTTTTGCGCGGCAGTTTTGAAATTATTCGCGATGTTGCGTCGGAGAAATCCTCTGTCACTGGTTAGCGTATTCCCGCAGGGTCGTGTCCGCAACGGCGGCGGCCGGATCGAATGTGCGGACACGACCCTTCCCCTTGGGACGCGGGTGATCGATCAGAACGCCCTTGACACCGGGGATCAATCCGGGAAATCGATATAGAGACAAATTTTACCGCTAAGTATGTTGAAATTCTTCTCATCCCCCCTGCCGCCGGACGAACTCGTGACGAAATTGAAAACTTTCGTGGACGAGGAGGAGATTGATCCTTCGAGTCGTACGCAGTTTAGCGGGGACCGGCCAGTGGTTGGACGGTTTAACGCCGGTCACTTCACGCTCCAGCGCAGAGTCGCGATCCCCTGGTATCTCTGGTGGCTTACGCCAGGGCAATGGTTTAAGCCGTACGTGAACGGGACAGTCACTGCCGCAAATGCGTCAGGAAGCAAGATCGAGC
Organism: uncultured Chthoniobacterales bacterium; assembly: GCA_964567505.1. Lineage (GTDB taxonomy): Bacteria > Verrucomicrobiota > Verrucomicrobiia > Chthoniobacterales > JAFAMB01 > JAFAMB01. Next base: position 5,301 of record CAZMNG010000240.1, on the reverse strand, counting down.
TCACCGGTGGGACGCCGATCGTTATCAAAATAGCGTGGGTCCTGATTCTTTTGGGCGCCGCGGGGATGATCTCGGCCGCAGTGGTATTCGGCTATCCTTACAGCCTCAGCCACAATCCGGCCCATACCGCAGGAGAATTTCTTGCGGGAATCGTCTTGCTGAATGTCGTCTCCGGGATCCTCGTGGCTCTCCCGATTATCGGCTGGCTGCAAACGCGACTTCATCTCGCGGATATTCTAAAAGAGCTCCAGGATCATCTCGAACTCCGGCCGATCGACTGAGGCGCGCACTATCCTTTCACCGATCCCGCCAGCATTCCGCGGACAAAGAAGCGGCCGAGGAAGATGTAGATCAGCGCGGTCGGCATGGCGACGATGACGGCGCCCGCCATCACGACGTTCCAGTCGACTGAGAACGAACCGGAAAGGTTGTTCAAAGCAACCGTCACCGGCTGTGCGCTCGGATTCGGCAGGATCGTGACACCGAACAAAAAGTCGTTCCAGACATTTGTGAATTGGAAAATACCCACCACGACAAATGCGGGCAACGCCAACGGCAACATGACATACAAAAAGATTCGGACCACCCCGGCCCCGTCTATGCGTGCCGCTTCGACAAGCTCTCCCGGAATGTTCGCGAAGAAATTCCGAAATATCAGAGAACAAATCGGCAGACCATACACGACATGCACAAGAACCAGGCCCCAGATCGTCCCGTACAATTTGATCTGTTCGAGGAACTGAATCAGCGGAATCAAAATGCTCTGGTACGGGATAAACATGCCGAACACGAGAAGAGCAAAGAGCGTGTTCGCACCGCGAAACCTCCACTTCGAAAAGATGTACCCGTTGATCGCTCCGATGATGGAGGAGATCACGGTGGCTGGAATCGTCATCTGCAGGCTGTTGCCAAGGTTCGGGACGAGGCGTCGCCAGGCTTCGGCAAAGCCGCCTCCTGAAATTTGTGTCGGTAGCTGCCACATCGTCGAAAGACTGACGTTCTGCGCCTGTTTTAGCCCGGTCACAACCATCACGTAGATCGGCATCAGGAAAAATGCGGCGACGCTCAGAAGAAAAATCAAAATGAGCCAATCCCAGATACTCCGGGGCAATGACTGGCGAAGGTCAATAGAGCCGATTTGCATTGGTTAACTATGTCTTTCTCAGACTTCGCCAGAGGTAGGGAACGATCACCAGCGCGACGAGCAAGAGCATCACGATCGAAGCCGCGGCGCCCAGATTGTACCGGGTGGCTTTAAACGTCATGTCGAACACGAAGATACCGGGTACATCGGTGGCAAATCCAGGCCCGACCCCGGTCATTGCGAAGATCAGATCAAAGATTTTCAGAGAGACATGTCCGAGGATGATCGCGGTACTGACGGTAACGGGGTACAAGAGCGGCATAATCACCTTCGTGTAGACCTGAAACTCGGTCGCTCCGTCAATGCGCGCGGCTTCGCGGAGATCGTTCGGAACCGTCGAGAGGCCTGCGATGTACATGGACATCGCGAAACCGGTCAACTGCCACGACGCAGCCACGACCACAGGAATTAATGCGATCGGGATTCCGAGGTGAACGCTCAACTTTTGAGCGTCCGGAAAAACGTGTCCGAGCGCGTTGTTGATCGAAAAAAGCACAGAGGGATCGGTGGTCCATCCCGGCCTGAACGGTGCTGCACCGATTGAGACGAGCCATTTGTTAAGACCCAACCCGTCGAACAACAGGTTGATCCCTGTCTCCGGATTAAAGATCCATCGCCAGACGATCCCGGTGACGATAAACGACAGCGCGTAAGGGAAGAGAAAAATATTTCGGAGGACGGTGTGTCCGAGTAAACGGCGGTCCAGCAACAGTGCCAGCAAAAGACCAAATCCGAGCGAAGCGGACAGGAAGAGGATAGTGAAGATAAAGACGTTCCTCAGATCGGCGTGCCAGCGCGGCATCGCGAACATCTGCTGGTAGGTAAAGAACAACGGGTCGCGGAGATGCCAATCCGTCCGCAGTGTACCCCATCGCGAAAGGGAAACCCAGACGGTTATGAGGATGAAGACGTAAACGAACGTCACGATGGCCGCCATCGAAGGCAGCAAAATCAGCGGCGGAAGAATTCGATCGCTGGAGAACCGTTTTCGACCCGATTGAGCCGGTCTTTGACTGGAGCGTTCAATTTGAGCGGTGACCGTGGGCATGGAAACGCGCGACTTTTAGAACAGGCAAACCTATTTGAGAATGAATGCCTAAGGGCGCGGCAGGCGGAGAGCCCGCCTGCCTTCCCAGAGCCTGATTTATTTGGTGCTTTCCGATTCTTTCGCAGCCTGCACGAGAGCACTCGCGAAGGTGTCAACGTTCTTATCAACGATGAACGCTGTGACGGCATCGTTGAGAGCCTGTTGGAATGCGGCAGGGGCCGCTTCACCGTGTTCCCAGCTTGGAACCAGCGTGGCGGTGGCGAACGATTTCATCGACCATTGGTGGTACTTGTCGAACTTCGATTTGTCGACATCGGTACGGGCCGGAATCGAGCCTTTTATCGGATTAAACGCTTCCTGAGCTTCTTTGCTGCCGATGCTCTTCAGCCAGGCAACGGTTGCGTCATGATGAGGAGCGTTCTTTGCGAGCGTGAAACCGTCCGCAACGATGATGAACGAATCATCGGTTCCCGGATGGCTGACCCAGCCGAAGTCGACGTTCTCCTTCTTGTTCGCCTTGAGAAACTCGCCGTCGGCCCAGTCTCCCATCGAGCTGAACGCGACCTTGCCTTCGATCAGCTCGCCGATCGCCTGGTCCCAGCTCAGAGCCGAGTGGTCCGGGTTTACGTAGTCCTGCATTTTCGCGAAGTAGGTCATCGCCTGCTTCACTTTCGGATCGTCCCATTGCATCTTTCCGCTGAAGAGATCTTTCCATCCCTGGCCGCCAACGACGCCGAGCAACGTATTTTCAAACAGTTGCGCAGAGGCCCAGATACCGGAATCTCCAACACCGAGCGCCGGGATGCCGGCTGCTTTAAGTTTGTCGCAATCCGCGAAAAACTCATCGATGCTCAACTTGTCTCCGACTGTAATGCCGTTCTTTTCAAGCAGGGCCTTATTATACCAAAGCTCATTCCCGCGGTGCACTCCGGCGAGAACGCCGTAAGTCTTTCCGTCTTTTGTCATCAGGTCGACAATCGCTTTCGGAAACGCCTTCTCCCAGCTCCCGGATTTATAGAGTTCAGTAATCGGTTCGCAATAGCCGGGATCTACGTATTGGCCAAGCATTTCCCAACCGGGATGGCTTTGCCAGGTGTCGGGAGGATTGCCGCCGGCCAGACGGGTCTGCAGCACCGGACGAGCGGCTGAACCGCCGCCGCCGGCAACGGTCGCGTTGATGATTTCGACACCGGGGTACTGTTTTTTATACACCGTGAAGAGCGCATCGAGCGCTGCGGCTTCACCACCGGATGTCCACCAGGAAAATATTTCGATTTTCTTTTCGCCTGCCGCCTGGGACGAGAGAGGTGCCTGCACAAGCGCGAAAACGGTTGCGAGGGCAGCGATGGGGGAACAAAAACGCAAATTGAGGTGCATGACTTTATTTATATTTGTTGTTGAACTGACTAATCGTTTATTTTTTTTGAGGGGACCTTTTACAACTTTCGAGGAAGATCGGTTAAAAGCTGCAGGCCGGGCGTTCGATCGCTCCTTGAAGAATCTGTCCACGTTCTATAATCGCCGGCAGGCACACTGACTGGAATTGTTTTGGGTGTATTGATACGTGTCCTGAGCGCCTCCTTCGGAGTTGGGCCAAATTTTTACCGGAAGATTTCATCCTACGCAGCAAGAAAGTGTTTTATCTATCAACGGCCCAATCAAAAACCAGAGATTCCTTCGGGCAGCGCGAGATCGCTCGAAACCGGACTGGAATACATTCAGTTTCGGCCACCCGTTCAATACCTCACTGCAATACGTTGCCCTGTTCGCGCAGATTCGAGCACTGCTGTTGCCACAGCCAACGACCGAATCCCATCTTCGGCAGTGGCAAATGGAATCCCATTCCCTTTTGCAGCATCGTTAAAATGGCGGACCTGGTGAAAATAAAGGTTCTCCTGCGGGCCGAGATCGATTTCTTCCCGTTTGTCATCCCGCTGGAGATACACCTGTCCGCGGGGTTCCTGCGTCATTACATCTTCGCCGATCAGGGAACCATCCGACCCATGCACTTCGAATCCGGTCCGCGTGTGCTTAATCGTGAATGCATCGTGAAATTGAGCCAGGACCCCGCTCTTGAAGCGGATTGCACCCATCACAGCATCCTCGAGACCGGCTTGAGCCAAGCCCTGACGGCCAGAGAGCGCAACGACCTCTTCCGCATCGTCGTCTAGCGCAAAATGGAGGCTGTCGGCGTCATGGACCGTAATATCAAGGATGACCCCGCCTCCGGCGTCCAGTTTCTCGAGTCGCCACCCCTGTAATCTAACGGGAAGATAGACTGCATGAAACACGCGAGCTGCAAGGGGTTTGCCGATCGCCCCTTCCTTGATCAGACGCCGGATCGTCCGATGGGTCAGCGCGTTCCTGAGATGGTGGTTCGTCCCAAGGATGACTTTGCGTTGCCGGCAAGCCTCGGCCATTTCGCGGGCATCCGGGATCGTTAGCGCCAGCGGTTTTTCGCAGAGCACATGCTTGCCATGCGCGGCCGCCAGCAGGACCTCCAATTTGTGCCGCTCGTTGGTCGTGCTGACGTAGACAACATCGACGGCGGAGTCCCCAAGCAACGCATCAACCGAAGAATAAGCTCGGGGAATTCCGTTTTCTTCCGCGTAGCGTTTTGCTCGTTCGCCACTCGAGCTCATCACTGCGACGACCGAACTGTCGGGCTGAGCATTGATGGCCTCGATCATCCGTGTTTTCGCGATATCGCTCGCGCCAATCAGACCCCAGCCCAGCTTTTTGTTCTCTGCCATTATCTAGATATGGTTATACGCAGGGTCACGGTTGAACATTTCCACGGTGAACCTGGTTTCGGGTCTGCCGGCTCGCACCAAGACCGACGATGCAAAACCGTGTGAAGCGGCAAACGAACCGGGGCAGAATCGGTTAAACGGGATCGGCGACATATCGCAGAACTTTGTAGTGGAGGGAAAAACCGCGGCAAATTAGATCGATCTAAATCCGCGCGCAACTGGGTTTTTTGGTTCTGCTCTGCTTCGGTCCGCTGGCATCACACCGTTAGATGCTGCTTCACGACTGTGTCGGTCAGCTCCCCGACGGGGCCCTGCGCGACGACGCTGCCCCGATCCAGGATCGCGAAATTGTCGGC
>CAZMNG010000239.1:0-6397 GCA_964567505.1 uncultured Chthoniobacterales bacterium | reverse complement strand
CCATCTTTGGCAGAGATCATTTCCTGGATCACTTGGTCGCCCTCTGGAACGACTACGCGAAGTGCTCCAAGTTGACCGTCTGCGAATGTCCGAGCGACGATCTTGAATTTCGGGGCGTCCTTATGGGTCAGAAAATAAAAGTCGGAACCGGCGATGCCAAGTGCAGTCACCTGCTCATCAAAATCACAGAGCGGTATCCATTTTGTATTCGGCCCGAGTTCATCGACCGGCGCGGTGTAGAGCCGTAGCTCGTTTTCGACAAAATTGTTAACGGCGGCGAAGCAGAATTTGCAGCCCGGCACAAGAAACAGTGCTCCGGCCTGGTCTGCCGCCAGCCGAACTGTCGCATTGGACCCTGAAGCAAGGTACACCGGGTCCTTGTCAGGATCGGTGCCGAGCTCGTGCAATTTGGCGCTCGAATTCAAATATTTGTCTGTCAGAGGCTGGTCCGGCTTCAGTGCTTGGAGCTGCGTGTAGAGGAAATGCCGGCTGTCCGGGAGCCACGAGACGACAGATCCTTCACATCGCGGGATTACCTCGTCTGATTCGCGTCCGGTGCTCGTGTCGAGGATATGGATCGATGCAGCTTCGGAACCTTGGGCTGAAATTCCATACACAACGTGAGAACCGTCCCAGGATGGTTCGTAGAAATTGATTGCGCGCGGTCGCCCGTCCTGCTTCGAAAATGTGTCTGGGTCGACCATGAGCGCTTCGTCGGCAGAAGCGGATTGTCGAAAGTAGAGCTTGGCCGTGTTCTGACCCGCGAGGCTCTTCAAATAAAACAGATTCCCGTTTGCAAGGACCCGAGGTCGCGAAACCGCCGCCGGTTCACTGTTTGCAAGTTCTGTCACCCGCGCCTTCAGCGCGCGGTATCCTGGCAACGAATCGAGGGTCTTGGTCGTAAATTCGGCTTGTGCTTTAAGCCATTTTTGGGCCGCCGCGTCGTGGTCAACCTCTTCCAACCATCGATACGGATCCTTGATTTTCTGGCCCCAATATTCGTTTTCCACTTCGTGGATCGACGCTTTTGGGGGCGCATCATCGGCAAGCGACGGGAGTAACTGCCCGAGAAAACCGGCGCTTAGGACAAGAACCTGAAGTTTCATCGACACGCAGTCTGTCTCTCACCTTCGTGTTACTCGTTTGGGGTGTGCGGACGGCGCCGAAGCATTCTGCCGACGATTCCGGTCCACCCCGTTTGATGGCTTGCACCGCAGCCTCGCCCTGTTTCGCCATGGAAAAATTCGTAGAAAAGAACCAGATCCTTCCAATTCGGATCCGATGAATACTGCCCGTTCTGTCCGTGACACGGCCTCTTCCCATCCTTGCCGCGCAAGAATAAACTGACCAGCCGGTGCGCGATCTCATCGGCAACTTTCTGCAGGTTCATGAAGTTTCCGGATCCCGTTGGACACTCGACTTTGAAGTCTTCACCGTAGAAATGGTAGTACCGCTCGAGTGCTTCGACCATCAGGTAATTGATTGGAAACCAGATCGGACCTCGCCAATTGGAGTTCCCTCCGAACAGATGGGTGTTTCCCTCGCCGGGAACGTAATCGACACGATAATCGCGACCATCGGCTCGAAAGATATACGGCTTCGTGAGATGGACCTTTGAAAGGGATCGGATTCCGTACGGGGAGAGGAACTCACTCTCATCCAGCAGATACTTCAGCGTTCTGGAAAGGCGTTCTTTCGTGGGCACCGCCAGCAACCGGTGGTTGTGGCCCGAGGTTGCGTCGATTGAAATCAACTTTGCGAGGTCCTGTCTGTACTCCATAAACCATTCCATGCGCCTCCGGAACCCCTTGAACTGCTCCAATTGTTCCTCTTCGAGAATTTCCACGGCCACCAGTGGCAACAATCCGACAAGGGAACGAGTCCGCAGCGGGATGGTTCGTCCGTCGATTTTCAGCTGATCGTAGTAGAACCCATCTTCTTCGTCCCAGAGGCCGGTGCCACCGAGTTCATTTGTCGACTCGCAAATTGCGACAAAATGCTCGAAGAATTTTGAGGCCATGTCTTCGTACGCCGGCCGGGTTTGTGCCAGCTCGAGCGCCATCGAGAGCATCGTTAGACAGTAGAATCCCATCCAGGCCGTGCCGTCGGCCTGCTGCAGGTACCCGCCGGTCGGGAGCGGTTTCGATCGGTCGAAAACGCCGATGTTATCCAGACCAAGAAAACCGCCCGAGAAGATGTTATTGCCCTCGGTGTCCTTGCGATTCACCCACCAGGTGAAATTGAGCAGCAGTTTGTGAAAGACACTCTCAAGGAAATCGATGTCGCGCGATCCGCGCGGTGCGCTGATTTTGTAAACACGCCAGGCAGCCCAGGCGTGCACCGGGGGGTTGACATCATCGAACGCAAATTCGTAAGCGGTAAGCTGGCCGTTCGGATGCATATACCATTCTCGCAGAAAGAGCTCCAGCTGCTGCTTGGCAAAGACTGGGTCCAGATGCGCAAACGGCAGCATGTGAAACGCGAGATCCCAGGCCGCGAACCATGGGTACTCCCATTTATCGGGCATCGAAATGACGTCGCGGCTATAAACGTGGATCCAATCGTGATTTCGTCCCGACCAGCGACTGGCCGGCGGCTTGGGCTCGTTCTGATCACCCACCAGCCAGTCTTTCACGATGTAATGGTAAAACTGTTTGCTCCAGAGCAGACCCGCGTTCGCCTGTCTTGCCACGTTCTTGCGGTCTTCGTCGAGACCTTCGAGGGCTAGATCGTAAAATGCGTCCGTCTCGCGCTTTCGCGTGTCGAAGAGGGCAAGATCGGCCTGCGGTTTTCCGTCCCATTCTTTGACCGAGACCAGGCGGAGAAGGAGCGATCGTGTCTGTTGAGGACCGAGCGTTAATCGATAGACCGGGGCAACTTTTGTTCCGTGTGATTCCGGGTTAGTTAACTCTTTGTCGCCCGAAATAATGTAACCGTGAAATGCGTCTTTTACGTAAGGCTCCCGGTTTTTCAGGCCGAAGAGTCGTTCCGCGTTGGTCTCATTTTCAGTAAACAGGAATTCGTCGGTCGGTTCGTAAAAAAAATACATCGGATCGAGCGACTCGTGCTGCGTTTGAATCCGACCCTCTTTGTCGCGCCAGATGCTCGGTTTAGCGGCACACCCTTCATGCGTACATCCCCAGATCCACACATTGCGGAACCAGAGCGTCGGGAGGACAACGATCCCGGCTGATTCCTCCGCATGATTCGATAGCGTAACGCGAACATGGATATCGTTTGGCCCCTGTTTTGCATACTCAGCGAAAACGTCGAAATATCGGTTCCCGCCAAAAATGCCGGTATCATCGAGTTCGTACTCAGGAAGATCCAATCCGCGGCTCCGATTGCTGGAGACGAGTTGATCGTAAGGAAACTCGGCCTGGGGATACTTATAGAGGGCCTTCAGATAAGAGTGGGTAGGCGAGGAGTCGAGATAGAAATAACATTCCTTGACATCTTCCCCGTGATTTCCCTCCGGTCCGGTCAATCCGAACAACCGCTCCTTAAGTATCGGGTCGCGGCCGTTCCAGAGCGCCAAAGCAAAACAGAGCCGGCATTCGCGATCGGTGATTCCCAGCAACCCATCTTCGCCCCAGCGATAAGCACGGCTTCTGGCATGGTCATGCGGAAAGTAGTCCCAGGGATTCCCGCTCTCCGAATAGTCTTCGCGAACCGTTGCCCATTGACGTTCCGACAGGTACGGTCCCCACCGTTTCCAGTTTTTCGTTCGCTCTTGATCTTCCTGCAGGCGCTTAAGTTCTTCATTCATATCTAATTGCTGAGTCAACCGCCGCTGCCTGGTCTGAGCGCAGCGCAGGCCGGGTTGGCGTGAGCGGGTTAGCTGCCATATTCACTTGACGTTGCATTTTTGAAAACCCCTGGTTACTGTGCAGCCCGTTTTAATTATGCCGTACAGCATCATTTCAGAAGACCGGCTAAAAAGCATCGATTTTAGCAACGACGAGATCGCCCGTTATTCGCGACACCTCATCATGCCGGAAGTGACGCTCGATGGGCAAAAACGCATCAAAGCCTCCAGCGTGCTCTGTATCGGGACCGGTGGGTTAGGCTCTCCGATTGCCCTTTACCTTGCCGCTGCCGGTGTTGGACGAATAGGGCTCGTCGATTTCGATGTCGTCGATTTTTCAAATTTGCAGCGTCAAATTCTGCACGGGACGAACGACGTCGGCCGCAAAAAATTGAACTCTGCCAAGGACAGGCTCAAGGCCGTTAATCCGAACGTGCAGGTCGACCTGCACGACCTCCTGTTTCGAAGCGACAACGCGATGCAGGTCGTCAAGGATTACGACATTGTCATCGATGGAACCGATAATTTTCCGACTCGCTACCTCTCGAACGACGTGTGCGTTCTAACCAAGAAGCCGAATATTTACGGATCGATTTTCCGGTTTGACGGGCAGTGCACCGTATTCGCACCGCATCTCGGCGGGCCCTGTTACCGGTGCATGTTCCCTGAGCCGCCCCCACCAGGGATGGTACCTAGTTGCGCTGAAGGAGGCGTACTCGGCGTCTTACCGGGAATGATCGGGGTGATGCAGGCCATCGAAGCAATCAAATTGATCCTCGGCATCGGCGATCCATTGATCGGGCGCCTTGTGAGCTTTGACGCGCTCAAGCTTCGATTCAAAGAGTTCAAGATTCGGAAAGATCCGACTTGCCCGATTTGCGGCGAGCATCCAACGATCCATGAGCTGATCGACTATGATCAGTTCTGCGGAATCCCGCAAGCCGACGCAGAAGCGGCCAAAGAGCGGGACGTTCCCACAATCACAGCGACTGAGCTGAAACAAAAAATTGACCGGCACGACAAATTTGTGCTTGTGGATGTGCGTGAACCGTTCGAGTACGATATCGCCAGTATCCCGGGATCGAAGTTGATTCCGCTCGGTGAACTGCCGGCCCGGTTGAGCGAGCTTGATAGTGCCGACGACATCGTCTTGCAGTGCAAGAGTGGAGGCCGAAGCGCGAAAGCCCTGCGAATTCTTCAGGAGGCCGGTTTCCGCAAGCTAACCAATCTTGCGGGCGGCATTACAGCGTGGTCCGACGACGTCGACCCGACTGTCCCTAAATACTAGCCAAACATCTCACGAACCCAAGCGCTCGAGAGATTTGCGCGCAACGGCATTCGCAGTGAATGGACGAGACGCTTCTAGAACTTTTGTGCGCGCCTGGTTGCCGTGCCTCGCTTCGGCTGGCCGATCCGCAGGAATTGGCTGAGATCAATCGCCAAATTCAGATGCGTCATGTTCGGAACCGCGACGGGTTGACGCTCGACTCCGAACTCGACGGTTCGCTGATCTGTGAGTCGGAACGGACCTGTTACCCGATTCGCGATGGATTGCCGTTCCTGATCGCCGGAGAAGCATTCGAGTGGCCCAATACTCCGTAAACCCGATGAGTAAAGAGGAGAAAGTCATCAAACGGCGAATTCTTTTGGACGGGTTGGACCAGAATAAATCGGTCGATCAGGAAGAGTACCGGGTCAAAGTCAAAGAGTACCAGCTAAGGCTACTCATGCTGCAGCGGGCTCTGATTGTGACGAAACACAATTTTGTTGTCGTCGTTGAGGGCCCGGACGCCGCAGGCAAGGGCGGCGCAATCAAACGTTTGGTTGAGAAGCTTGACCCGAGGACTTTCCGGGTCTACTCGATCGTCAAACCGACGCAGGAAGAATACAGTCATCATTATTTCCAGCGGTTCTGGAACAAGTTGCCGTCGTACGGTCAGATTGCAATCTTCGATCGCTCCTGGTATGGCAGGTTGCTTGTCGAGCGCGTCGAAGGATTCGCGACTCCGGCAGAGTGGAAGCGAGCCTATCGAGAGATCAATGAATTCGAACGCGCGCTGACGGACGACGGGACGGCGATCCTCAAAGTCTATTTCCACATCACCAAAGATGAGCAGCTGAATCGTTTCAAGAGCCGGGAAGCGGACCCGTTGAAGCATTGGAAAATCACAGATGAAGATTGGCGCAACCGACGGAAATGGGATGAGCACAACGAAGCAGCCGAGGATATGTTCGAGCTGACCGGAACATACGCTCCCTGGACGATCGTGGAGGCAAATTACAAATGGTACGCGCGACTCAAATTTCTGAAGGCCGCCATTCGCACGCTCGAGGCGCTCAATCTGAAACCATGAAGAGCCCCGCACGGATCGACTCGGGAGCCTGCTAAACGGTCGACTGGATTGTATAGACAATCTGCCTTACCTCCGGCACGGTCAGCGCAATGTTGATCACAGTGGCGGCCTCGTCGAGGGATTCGGCTGGTGCATCAATTTTGACGACGCCGTCGTCGGTTCGGACACTAAAATAAAGCGACTGCAGCTGTGGTAGTGCTGCAATTTTGGATCTGACAGAGGACGTGATGATGGC
>CAZMNG010000238.1:0-6406 GCA_964567505.1 uncultured Chthoniobacterales bacterium | reverse complement strand
CCCGACGAAGTGGGTCGGCCCGTCTCTGAACGCGACGCAGAGCGCCGTCGCGATCGAGTCATTGGAGATTGCACATGAGGGGCTCTTTCTGGAGGCCGGGGGGTAGGGAAGGAGTTCAGGAGTTGCAGGAGTTCAGAAGTTCAGGAGTCAGGAGTTGCAGGAGTTCGGGAGGCAGGAGTTCGGGAGTTGCAGGAGCTCAGGAGTTGATGAATTTATGCGTGGTTTAGCGGTTGGACTCGATTGCACTTGCGTAGGCAACCAGCAGCTTCGAGACCTCTTCCAGAAGGGCTTCGATCTCTGCTGTGATGCCATATCCCAAATCCTGAACCAGAATCAAATAGTATCGGGACTCTTCGAGGGAGCCCTGTGCGATGTTGAGGAACCTTGTTTTGTCACGCACCCCGCGCTTCTTGAATCCTTCTGCGATGTTCGCAGGAATGGAAATCGCTGCCCGGCGCATTTGGTTCGTAAGACAATAGATCTCGCTTCTGGGAAAGCTGGACGTGAGGGAATAGGTCGCTAGGACAAATCGATGCGCCTTTTGCCAAACTACCAACTCTTTGAATGTCTTTGCAGGTTTTGCCATGTTGTCGAAATCGGATTAATCTCATAACTAGTCAAGAAAATGTTGTTTGGTCGGCCCGAAAAATTCGATCATCCGCCATTCTGCAACTCCTAGAACTCATGCCTCCTGGAACTCCTGACTCCTGAACTTCTGCAACTCCTGACTCCTGACTCCTGAACTCCTGAACTCCTGACTCCTGACTCCTGAACTCCTGACTCCTGACTCCTGACTCCTGACTCCTGACTCCTGACTCCTGAACTCCTGAACTCCTGACTCCTGACTCCTGCAACTCCTGACCAATGCCCCCTCCCAACACCCCAGACGTACGGATTAACGAGGTCGTCACTGACATCGCGGTCACGGAAGGCGTCGGCCCGTTAAGCGCCGAAGACGTCAAACGAATCGTCGCAATTGTCATGGCACAGGTCAGGACCGAGCAGGACCTTCACGCTCAGCGGGCTAAGGACACAACGATCACAAACCGCGCCTACCAGCCGCGGATTGGAGATTAATCCATGGCGCTTCAGAAGCTTACGATCGTTTACGAAGACTCGACGGGGAACTTTCCTGAGTCCAACCAGATCCAGGCACAGTTCAACCCGGAAAAGTATACACTGACAAAAGGAGTACAGCTCGCCGAGATCGGCATCCCTGGCCTCGATTCGCCGGTTCTCCAATTCGTCCGCGGCCAGAATGAAAAAATCACTCTCGAACTGTTTTACGACACGACCGAGTTTGGGATGGTCGACGATCCGATCGATGTCCGTGAGCAAACGGTCGAAATTTACGACCTGCTTAAGATCGATTCGGAGACCCACGCTCCGCCGCGCTGCATGCTCAGTTGGGGCGATGGCGGCCAGTTATTCTCGTTCGGTTCCAGTTTAAATCCGCGCTGCGTCGTCGAGAGCGTCAGTGAGGAGTTTAATCTTTTCAGCCCAAGCGGTGTTCCACTTCGCGCGAGGCTGACCGTTACCTTCCGCGAATACAAGACGATCGAACAACAGCTTGCCGAAAACCCGAAGCATTCATCCGACCGAACAAAGGTGCAGACAGTCCAGCGAGGGCAGACTCTCAGCTACATCGCCTGGACGGCCTATGGGGATCCCACTCAATGGCGTCCGATAGCGGACGCCAACAATTTGGAGAACCCGCGATTGCTTGTTGCCGGCACCCAACTCCTCATTCCGAGCCTAACAACATCCGGAGCTTCCTGATGCCAACCGGTGATATTCTCCCGCTTGACGTTTATGTCGGCCAGGATTTTTACGTGCCGGCCTTCCGTCTGATGATTCGCGGGCAGAATGCGGAGGTGCAGAATAATGACGTCATGAGCGTCACCTACGAGGATAGTCTGGACAAGATCGATTCGTTTAATTTGACCGTTATGAATTGGGATCCGGAGGCGCGGACATTTAAGTATAGCGACGCTCATACGTTCGATCCTGGCCAGGAGGTCCAGCTTTTCATGGGCTACTATCTCAACGGCAATGATAACCTTCAGAGCATGCTGATCGGCAGGATCACCACTCTTTCTCCCAACTTCCCGGCATCAGGCGGCCCGACACTCACGGTCACAGGACTGAACCTATTTGATCGCTTTCGAACGGCGCAAATGACACAGCCTTTCGTCAAATCGACGGATACTCAGATCGCCCAGCTGCTCGTCCAAAAAATCACTCAAGACCTGAACAAGGATGCATCGGTAATGCCAAAGATTAAGCTTCAAATCGACCCCGAGGACGTGAGCAATAATGCGGACAACGAAGAACCGATTGATTATCTTTTGGTCAATAACCAGTACCCGATTGTTTTCCTCATGGAACGGGCTCGTCGTATCGGTTACGAGCTTACTTTGGAAGACGTTTCGGCGGGCGTTGTCACTTTCGGCTATGGGCCGACGAGCGCCGTCAAAGATCCAACGTATGTCCTCGAATGGGGAAAAACGCTGATCAGCTTGCAGCCAAATCTGCAAATGACCAACCAAGTGTCGCAAGTCACAGTGAAGGGCTGGAACCCAACCGGCAAGACAAAGTTCGAGGCAACTATCACCCGCGCCCAATTAGCCGCAAAATCGCCCGGAATTGTGAATCCCAGCGACCTTGGGGTGAACGATCCCGGGATGGATCAGAAACAAGAAATTGTCGTAGACCGTCCTATCCAGAGCCAAGCCGAGGCCAACGACCTTGCGCAGAACACTCTCCTGCAAATTGGTCAGACACTGGTCGAAGCGAAAGGAAAAACGATCGGCTTACCCGACCTCCGGGCCGGAGTCAAGGTGCAGATCAAAGGGTTGGGCACCCGTTTTTCCGGACCGCCGGGCGGAACGCCGTTCTCCTACCTCATCACTTCGACGACCCACACCATCGGTGAAAGCGGTTATACAACCGATTTCAGTGCCCGGATGGAACAATCATTGTAGAAGGTATGAGCCAAATTAACGGCGTCGTGATCGGCCTCGTGACGAATGTGCAGGATCCGACCAAGAATGGACGGCTCAAGGTCCATTTTCCCTGGTTGGACGATCAGCACGAAACAGACTGGATCCGGATCGCAACCATGATGGGCGGCAACGGCCGTGGTTCGTTCTTCATGCCGGAGGTCAATGACGAAGTGTTAGTCGCATTCGATCATGGAGACGTCCGCTTTCCATACGTAGTGGGCTTTATGTGGAACGGCCAGGATCAACCGCCGGCAGACGACGTCCGCATCCGGCGCATCCAGTCTGTCGATGGGCACAGTATCAGCTTCCTCGATGCGACACCTTCCGCCGGAAGCAAGGGCGCAATCGTCATTCAGGATGCACACGGCAACACGATCACGATGTCCAACGCAAAGATCGCAATCAAGGGTGTAGCGGTTCTGGACATCCAGGCACCTACCATCACGCTGAACGGTCGCGTGGTGTGCCCGAATCCTAACCCGATCTAAAGAGAGCCCCGGTAAAGAGGTTCTCCGTCACTTATCACTATCGTCTCATGCCTGGTATGGATATTCAAGTTTCCGCGGATCTGCAGGAGTTGTTCACTCTCCCGAATTGCTCGGATATAAGCATTCCGCCGCCGGCGCAGATTACCGTGCAACTTCCGGGAGGGGGAACGTTGAGCTCGTTTTCCGATATTTCCAAGGGGATCCCTACCGACTGCGCAATGACCTTTAGCCTACTGGTCCAGCTCGCGCCGTTCCTCGCGTCCATAGATTGCATCGTGAAGGTCCTGAACTTTATCCAGACCGCGGTAAACGTGATCAAATCAATAACCTCTCCTTTCAGTATAATCTCCGCCATACCAAAGATCGTGGAAGCGGCCGAACCTGTTATTGAGTGCGCGTTATCGTTCACGCCGCTGGCGCTGATACCATTTATCAAGGATCTTCTCTGCCTGATTATGAAGTTTCTCCAGTGCTTTGTTGAACAAATGCAATCGTTGCTCCAGATATTGGAACAAATTGAAGGTCAGCTCAGTGCAGCTACTGCAGCGGGCAACACGGATTTGATAACCGCTCTCCAATGTGCCCAGGGAAATGCTCAGACCCAAGCAGCACATTTTACCGCCGCGATCCAACCGGTGGGTGTCATTTTGCAATTGGCCGGAACGCTGATGCAAATCGTCGGGCTCAAGCCAATAACCCTTCCATCAATGGGCAGCCAGACTGATCTGGCAAGCCTTCAACAGGTAGTTCAGGTCATCCAGGATCTAGTCTCAACACTTAAGGACATCACCGATGGCTTGGGAGGATGCGATTCATGAACGGCAACGACTTCATCGGCACGGGCTGGCAGTTCCCGATCACGGTGAACGCGAAAGGTGGGATCAACTGGTCGGATGGGCCCCAGCGGATATCGGATGCCATCTGGGTCATTATTAAAACGTCTCTTGGAGAACGCGTAATGCTTCCTACATTTGGCGCCGGCGTGAACGACTATGTTTTTCAGTCCAACAGCTCTATTATCCGCACCCAGTTAGTATCTTCGATCAAGCAAGCGCTTCTCAATTGGGAGCCGCGCATCACCGTGACTCAAGTGAGTGCTAATCCGGTACCCGACGAACCGAGCCAGGTTCTGGTGTCGATCGAATACACTATCAACGCGACGAACGAACCGTCCAACGTCGTCTACCCATTCTATCTCTCCGAAGGAGCAAGCTGATGCCATTGCCGGATATTCAACTCGACGATCGCACCTACGAGACGCTGGTGGCCGACGCGATGCGCCGGATCCCGGGCTATACACCGGAGTGGACCGACTTCAACGACAGCGATCCCGGAATTACGCTTGTCCAGCTGTTCGCATGGCTGGAGGAGATGATCCTTTACCGTCTCAACAAGGTGCCTGACAAGAATTTTGTTGAGTTCCTGAAGCTGATTGGCATTGAACTTAACCCGCCGGAACCCGCTACGGGCGAACTAAGCTTCCACCTATCGTCGCCCGGCCCCACGTCCCCACCCGGTTCTCCGCCGAACACCGACGCGCTTGTCGTGCTGGTGCCTCAAGCGACAGAGGTTTCGACCACGCAACCGGACGCGGACGGTCCCATCATTTTTGAAACCGACCAACCTATTTCCGTGGTGGGAGCAACATTGCAGGCACTGCAGAGTTTTGATGGTGCATTATTCGCGCTTGTCGATCAATCGAATGCCATCAACGAACAGTTCTTCTATCCCTTCGGGCCCCAGCCGCAGGCGCAGGCAGCATTGTACCTGGGATTCGACCGAAGTTTCCCAACGAATGCAGGACCATATGTATTAACCATCCATGCATACACTGCGGATCTGATTCAGGAGGGACAGGGCTTGAGCGCCGATCTTACGACCTCAACACCACCAGTCGTTGCCGTTTGGGAGTATTCGTCCACCGTCGGTTCCGGGTGGCAGCCTCTTAACCCGACCGGCGACACCACCGGATGCCTCACAAGCAACGGCACGGTCACCTTTGCCGGCCCGGCCAACCCTGCAGCGATTCAGGTCGGCCTTTTGCGCAACCCCAGCGACCCGGCGCTATTCTGGCTTCGCTACCGCATTGAAAGTGTCCAGGGGTCCGGGTATGAAGTTCCGCCTCGCCTGGAAGACGTGCTCATCAACACAGTCACCGCCACCAATGTGGTGACCATCACAAATGAAATACTTGGCGCGAGTGACGGCAGCCCCAATCAGTCTTTCCTCCTCCAAAACAAGCCTGTGCTCCAGGCCGGATTCGTTCTCGAGGTGGACGAGAACGACGGCAACGGTTTCCAGCCTTGGACCATGGTCGACAACTTCGCCGGTTCAAGCCGTACAGACAAAGTCTTTACTCTGAACGTTGCGACCGGGGAAGTCGACTTTGGCGATGGCGAGCAAGGGAAAATTCCAGCTCGATTCGCGGACCCAAACCGCCCCGGCCAGGATCTGGCAAATATCATGGTGGCTAACTATCGATGGGGCGGCGGTTCGCGGGGAAACGTCGGAGCGCAAACCGTCACCTCTTTGCAGTCTCCAATTCCCTACGTGGATAGCGTAACGAACATTCGACCGATGTCGGGTGGTCAGGATGAAGAGACTTTGGATGATGCAGAGGGCCGCGCTCCACAGGCAATCAGGACGCAATCCCGCGCGGTGACCGCGGATGACTTTGTGTACTTAGCCCAGCAGACTCCGGGCACGCGGATACTCCGTGCCCAAGCGCTTCCACTTCGGAATCCGAACATTGAAGCGACCCGGCCCTCTGGAAGCGGTCTTCCGGTGACCGTGACGCCGAGCCCTGGGGCACTGACTGTCATGGTCGTACCGGACAGCCTCGCAGCGAAACCGGTCCCTACAACCCAGACTCTCACGTTGGTGGCACAATGGCTCAACAGTCATCGGCTGATT
>CAZMNG010000237.1:0-6411 GCA_964567505.1 uncultured Chthoniobacterales bacterium | reverse complement strand
CGAAAGCAAACGCCAGTATTGCACCCGAAAAGAGGTTTGCGGTAATTAAAGGAACCGTAATGCGGACCAGGGCGCGGGATGGAGTTGCTCCAACGCTTTGCGCAGCTTCCTCGAGAGTTTCGCTGGCTTGTTGAAATCCGGCCACCGCAGATCGAATAACGTATGGGATTCGGCGCACTGCGTAAGCGAGTACGAGCAGAATGAGCGGGCTGCCTGCCGGGGCAAGAAAACTCAGAAGGCTCCCGGACCTCGTAAGCGCGAGGTACCCAAAGGCAAGAATTAAACCCGGGACGGCCAGAGGGAGCATTCCCAGCGCATCCAGTAGCGTACGGCCGAAAATTCTTGTTCTCGTGATTAACCAGGCAATCGAAAGCCCGAGTAAAAGATCAAGCAGCGTCGATAGCGAGGAGTAGACGAGGCTATTCTTGATCGCCGGAACGGTGAGGCTGTTGCCGAGCGCATAAGCGTAGTGCTGAAGGGTAAATGATTCGGGAAGGATCGTCCTGTACCAATCATTGGAAAAAGAGACAAGGATTACACCGATCTGCGGAAGAAGGGCCACCGCAGAAACAACAAGGAAAAAAAGGGTGCAGAGTAATCCCCGAAAACCTCGCAGAAAAATGATTTGTCCGATATGCCCGCCACGACCTGGCATCGCCGGTGGCGGTGTGCCGGCAAATACGCGAATCATGAGATAGATCAATGCCGAGCCGGCCAGGGTCACAGTGACCAGGGCATAAGTGAATGGGCTGCTGTCGATTGTGCTGAGTCCATTGAAAATCTGCACCGGTGTGACCCGATAGTAATCAAACATCAATGGAACGCCGAGTTCTGTGCAGCCCCAGATGAAAACGATGCTCCCTCCCGCAAAAACGCCTGGCATTACAAGCGGCAATGTCACGCGCAGAGTCCGGCGCAGGCCAGTGCAGCCAAGATTCGCCGCGGCTTCCAATAAGGCCGGATCCACATTGGCAAGTGCCGCGGCGAGATTAAGATACAGAATCGGATACAAATGGAACCCATTGAGCAAGATAATCCCCCACTCGCGCCCTGCGCCGAGCCAGTCGATCACTTGATGCGACCCGAGCAAACCGGCACTGTGCAGAAGGGCATTGACTGCTCCTTCCTGGCCGAATAATTGCCTGAATCCGATTGCACCAACAAACGGAGGCAGCATCATCGGAAATAGAAGGAAGCTAGACAATGCTCCCTTCAGCGGGAACTCGAACCTTTGACCGATCCATGCCAAGGGAGCCGCGATAAAAAACGCCAGCAGCGTGCTTCCGACCCCAAGTTTCAGCGCATTCACGAAACCTTCGGCATAAACCGGATTCCCGAAAACTTCGCGGATATACGCAAAAGTGAGAGCACCCGTTTGATCCGTAAACGCCCCGCGGACAGCGACTGCGATGGGCAGCACCAGAAAGAGGGCAAAGAATGAGAGCAGCCCAATATAAAGAGCAAGAGTCCGCCGGGAAACACCTGCGAGGGAGCGCCGCGCGACGCGTAAGGAATAGAACCACCCGAGGTTGCGCGAAGCTTCGTCTCTCGAATCGCCGGCTCGAAGAACAGTTTTCATTTACTGGGCTCTGCCAGGCGGCCAGCTTGGCGATATTGGTTCCGAAACCAGGTTGTTAATTCTTCTATGAGCTTAACCTCTTTTAACCGATCCGCCGACTGGAGCGTTTCCCTGATTTCGTTCATCGCGACGTCGTAACGGACGCGCGAGACATCGATCAGCTTTTGAAAAGCTGGCGAATCCAGCGGTTGATCAGCGATTTCTTTTCTGGCGGCCACAAGCTCTTCGCGCGAATCGATGCACATCGCCTGCAGCAGAATTCGGATCGCAGAAAACAGGGGCGCCGTCCACGCTTCATGGTACTCGAACGCCTGCCCGGAACGATACGGATCGACGTCGTTATCGGCCATAAATTCTTGAAGCGGCGGCCGGTAAAATTCTTTGCGGATTGGCAACCGTCTAAGAGCAAAACGCACCGGGCCCCCCGGCGATCCGACCCGGTAATCCCATAGCTTCTGGCCGTCTGGTGTCAGAACAAAATCTATAAAGGCCTTAGCCGCTGCGGCATGCGGTGCGCCGCGTAGCAGCGCGATAGAGTCGGCCCCAACCGAAGTCCCACCAACGACGCCAACGTATTTCAGTCTGCTTCGACCATCTTTGCCGGCAACCGCTTCGCTCTCAAACCGGCCGTAAAAATCAATGCACATGCCGGCAGCGGCTTCTCCAAACGCGACATCGATCGGGATCTCCGAAGCGGAGTCACTGAAATAACGGGAATTCGCCGCGAGCCGAATAAGGACCTGTAAACCTTTTGCCCATCCTTCGCGAACGGCTTGCTTTTCCAGCTCATCCTCCGGCCGCCCCGATCCGGATGCGGTCAACTCGGCCAGGCGCAGATTCATTTGTTGTTGAATGATCAGTTCAAACGCTTTCGCGACCGATCCGCTCTTGGTTGGGTCCGCCAGCGCGATCGCGTTAAAGAGTCGTTCATCCGCCAGATCAGTCCATTGGGTGAGCGGCTTGGAGATCCCCAATCGTTGCAGAGTATCCGTGTTATAGCAGATCCCAAAATCGGACAGGCAAACGCCGACCCAGCGTCCGCGAGGATCCCAGAACGGTTCACCTCCAAGTGCGCGGGGAATGGAGAGAACCCCGCTCCCGCTGAAAAGTTCGGGGAACCGGGAAAGCACCCCGCTGTCAACCAAAAGTCCGCGGGCAGCCAGGTTGATAAAATCGAAACTGCCGCCGCCAAACAGCAAATCGATGCCGCATCCGACGTTGGAGTTCAGAAATGTGAACCGGGCCCGTTCACCGTCTGAGCCTGCGTCGGTGTCTGCGCGCAAACGCGGGTTGGTGAATCCCTCGAGAACGTCGTGATTCCAAGTGCGTTTCATCTGCCGGGTCCATTCAGCACGAAAGGACGCCTCAAATTCCGAGTTGAGGTACCGCACAATTTCGGTCGTACCGCCCGGCAATCGCCAATCGATGTAAACGGTCCGTCCAGTCAATTTCCGGTAATACTCGGAGAAAGCGCGAGTGAACTCGAACCGGATCGCCTCGTTATGCGGTGAGATAATGACGAGTTTGTCTTGAGCAGCGTTCGAATCGATCTGAGGAGGGCGAGACAGGAACGGAACCAAGAGCAGAACAGCCAGAGCCACGAGGATCGGTAAGACGCGGCGTATCATGGTTCGACGAGGAAGATGATATCGTCGGGGTCGACGCCGAGGAAATATTTGGTTCCCGGCCGAAAACGCGCCGGCCGCGGATTGAATTCAGTCACTTTCAGAAGGTCGTCGCCAGAGCGAAAAACATGCTGCGCGATCTGACCGAGATAGGCGGTCTCGAGCAGCGTCGCCGGCCACGCCTGGCCTGATGGCTGTGAGTCAGAGATCCGAAAAATCTCGGGACGCAAACAAAGTGTCACAGACGAACCGACACCCGGTCGATCCCCGGCTGGGGCCTGGGCAAAGAGATGCCGATCGCCGAGATCGACTTCCATCAGATCGCTCCGTTCCACAACGCGCCCGGTCATAAAATTGCCCTCTCCGACAAATTCAGCCACGAAGCGATTTCTCGGTCGGCGATAGACCTCCGTCGGGGTTCCAACCTGCAGCAATCGGCCGGCATTCAAAATTGCGATTTGATCGGCGATCGAGAGGGCTTCCTGCTGGTCATGGGTAACATAGACAGCGGTCAGCTTGAATTCCCGACAGATGCGCCGAATCTCGGCCCGCATCTCCAGGCGGAGTCTGGCATCGAGGTTTGACAATGGTTCGTCCAGGAGAAGGCATGCAGGTCGGACGACAAGCGCCCGCGCCAGCGCGACGCGTTGTTGTTGGCCGCCCGATATCTCATGCACTTTGCGTTTGGCAAAGCCGTCAAGCCTGACAGCCTCGAGCGCCTCAGTCACGCGGCGATCGATTTCTGCCTTCGCCACCCGGCGTTCCTCCAGGCCGAACGCAACGTTTTTGCCGACAGTTAGATGAGGCCACAAGGCGTAGTTTTGAAATACCATCGCAGCATTGCGGAGATGAGGAGGAACTTGCGTTACATCCTTGGCATCGAAGAGAATTCGGCCCTGATCCGGCAGATAAAATCCGGCGATGTGCCGCAAAAGGGTTGTCTTGCCGCAGCCGCTCGGGCCCAACAGGAAAAACAAATCACCGCTGTTGACAACAAAATCGACCCGGTCGAGAGCAGTGAATTCGCCAAATCTCTTGGAAAGACGCTCGATCGTGATCATGGGATGCCGTGACGCGAAGGCTAATTAATTTTGGAGCTCGACACCCATTCTCCAAAACTGATCACGAGGCAGCCGAGCGTGGGTATCCGTTCGGGTTTGCCGTGTGCCAGACAAGAACACTCATAAGGAGCTCTCGGTAAAATGGATTTCGGACTGGGCCCGTAGCGTCTCGGCGACCAGTTCCGGAGTCAAATCGCGTTGCGCTTCGGCGAGCATCTCGTAGCCGACCATGAATTTTTTCACTGTCGCGGACCGCAACAGCGGCGGGTAAAAATGCGCGTGCAACTGCCAGTGGCCAATTTCATTGGTGCTGAACGGTGCGCCGTGCCAACCCATTGAGTACGGGAATGAGACTTCGAACAGGTTGTCGTACCGCGTCAGTAGACGCTTGAGAATTTCAGCCAGAGAACTTCGTTCGGAGCCGGTCAGGTCGGGCAACCGGCTGACCGGTCGCCTGGGCAGCAACATGACTTCGTAGGGCCAGGTTGCCCAATAGGGCACGAGCACAACCCAATCCGAATTCTCGACAACCAGTCGCGTTCCCTGTTCCTGCTCGATCTTCAAATAATCGAGCAGAAGCACGGAACCGGTTTCACAAAAGTACGCGAGCTGTCGCGTCTCTTCTTTGGCCGGTTCGTTCGGAAGAAAATCGCTCGCCCAGATCTGACCGTGTGGATGCGGGTTCGAGCAACCCATAATATCCCCTTTGTTCTCGAACACCTGGATCCATCGATATTGACGGCCAAGTTCTTCGGTTTGTTCAGCCCAGACGTCAATCACTCCGTGGATAGCCTCCGCCGGCATTTGAGGCAGCGTCCAATCGTGCCGTGGCGAAAAGCAAATCACTCGGCAGATCCCCGACACGGACTGGGCTCGCAACAATCCGTCGCCGACGCTCGCGGGTTCAACGTTCGGTGTAATCGCTGAGAAATCGTTTGTAAAAACGAACGTTGAATCATAGGAGGGGTTCCTGGCGCCGCCGGCGCGATTGTTTCCCGGGCAGAGGTAACATTTCGGGTCATACTGCGGACGTGTGGCCGGCGCAGCGGATTCCTGTTTGCCCAGCCATGGGCGCGCGGTGCGCTGAGGAGAAACAAGGATCCAGTCGCCGGTCAGTGCATTCAATCGTCGATGGGGGTTCGCAAAGTTCATGGAAGGGCACATTTGGCTTGCTAAGGAGTATCTCGTTCCAGGCGTTTTCCAACCCCGCAAAGAGCTTCTCGCTTCGGTCTTGGCGCGATTGTCTGCGGGCTAGGCCGACTTCGCGGCGTATTGTTTGGAGCGGCTGCGCAGATATTGGGGAATCCAGTCACCGTGGGCCGCGAGGAGATCGTCCACAAGCGACCATATTTGATCAAGGTCAAGTTCAGCGGCCGTGTGCGGATCCAACATCGCCGCATGATAAATCCGTTCCGGATCGCGATTGAGAATCGCTTCAACCGTCAACACCTGGACGTTGACATTCGTCTGCATGAGCGCGGCGAGATGGGTCGGAATTCTTCCGATCTCAACCGGCTGGATTCCGTTCTTGTCGACGAGACACGGAACTTCGACACAACAGCCGAACGGGAGATTATTAATCAGGTTGTGATTTGACACGTTGCCGTAAACTACACGCGGAATCCCGGTCTCAAGGCTGTGGATGATCAGTGACCCATATTCCGCGCTTCGGTGCGGCTGGAACGTTTCAGCGGAGGTTTCAAGGGTGGTTCGCAGCTTTTCCCAAGCGGCGATCTGCTCCTCGCAACGCCTCGGGTACTCGTCGAGCGGGATGTTGAACTTCTTAATAAGATCCGCGCGATCCCTCTTGATGAACCAGGGGCAGTACTCCGAAAAGTGTTCGCTTGATTCCGTCACGAAATACCCAAGCCGCGTGAACAAATCGTATCGGACGCGATTGTCGTCCGGAACCCGGCCCTCGGCGACGACCCGATGAATGTCCGGATAAAGATCCACTCCGTTACGCTCGAACTTCAGGTAGAACGCCAAGTGATTAATCCCGGCAACGATAAAATTTATTTCCTCAACCGGCACATTGATATCATGTGCGAGTTCTGCCGCCGTATGCTGAACGCTGTGACAAAGACCGATGGTGCGAACAGTGGTCTCCTCGTGCAGGGCCCAGCAATTCATCGCCATTGGATTG
>CAZMNG010000236.1:0-6437 GCA_964567505.1 uncultured Chthoniobacterales bacterium | reverse complement strand
ATACCACTGTAACCCCGGCGGATAGACGGCGTCGAACATGCTTTGCAACGCAGTAAAAGGCATCGGTCCCGTCAATTCGAACTTCGGTGCCCGAAACTTCCTTACCGGTCGAAAAGCGTCTTCAACCTTGTCCAAGGGACCACAGTAACACCAGACGATTCCGCACATTGTCTTGCGGTGCAACTCCTCCGGAAACGGCGGTCCCGGCGGCACCTTCAGGAAGGCGAAAAACCCGTACAGCTCTTCGGGTTGCGCAGGCGCGACTTCTCGATACCACTCAAGCAGCTCACGCGCGTGCTCCATCTCCCAAAGCATGGGACCTGCAAACACCTCATCCACCGGACACCCGCGAAAGAGAAAGGAAGTGACAATACCAAAGTTTCCGCCACCTCCACGGATCGCCCAATACAGATCCGGATTTTCTTTGGCGTTTACAGTCACGAAACGGCCATCGGCCAGCACGACATCGGCTTCTAGCAGGTTATCAAGGGCCAGACCATATTTCCGCGTCAGATAGCCCGTTCCACCACCGAGGGTCAGCCCAGCGATTCCCGTGGTAGAAATAACTCCAACCGGGACAGCCAGGCCAAAGCTATGAGCCGCGTGGTTTAGATCCGCTTGAGTGCAGCCCGCCTCAGCCCGCACCGTATTTGTGACCGGATCGACTCGGACCCCTTTCATCAGCGAAAGGTCAATCACAAGTCCGTGATCACAGACGCCGAGTCCAGCTCCGTTGTGGCCTCCGCCGCGAATTGCGACCGTGAGGCGCTCTTGGCGCGCGAAATTCACCGCTGCCCTCACGTCCGCCACATTTGCGCAACGAACGATAATGTCGGGGCGACGATCGATCATTCCATTGTACACTTTGCGAGCGAGTTCGTAGTCGCCGGCAGCGGGAGTAATGACATTCCCGCGGATGTTTTCACTTAAAGTGTTGAACCGTCCTTCTGGCATGTGGTGCTCCTTTCCTTCTTTGAGGCGAGACAACGAGTTTAAAATTTAGCCTTCCACCAAGGAACTTCATGGCAAAATTCGGGGCAACAGTCAATGCATTTTGCCCGATAATTGCAAAAAGCAATTCTGAAAACAGGGGCTGTGCGCTTCGAGCCTAACTGTGTATCAGGCTCCCGCTTCGGGAAATTCGCGCAATACCTCAATCCTTTCGCGAAGCCGTCTTACGTACGGTGAAGAGCTCATCAACGATTGCGGCGAGAGAGTTTGGTTCAAGTCGATCCTGCTCCAAGGCCTCCTTTAGAACAAGCCAACGGACGGATCTCGCGAGGGATCAAGGGTGGGGGTGGCGGGAGCCTCGGGGTCGTGACCAGACTCACTCTGCGAACGCACAGGTTGCCGGACTTCTTCGGCAAGGGTTTACACGACGGTCCAGGCGAGATCGGAAGTTGCGTTTCGCCGGCTAATCGGCAAGGTCGTTAGCTTCTACGGAGAGACGCCAGTGATCGAGAAGGCGATGAAGGAGTTCAGGAAAGTGCTGCCGAGCGTCGGTTCCTACGGACAAAAGAGATGAACACGCTCAGCCCGTTCAGCAATCGGCCAACACAATTCCTTCGAAGCTGATCAGGCGATCTCCCGAATGCTTGTGCGGAATTTGGGCCGCCCAAAGCGAGTAAGCGACAACTTCGCCTTTTGCGGAGCTGGTTCGGACGTAGGGCTTGCCTTTATAAATAAAGAATTCGCTGTCCGGCAGAAATGCCGAAAGCGTTAAGGTCACAAAAATCGCTGCTAAAAATTTCATGCGGAAAGTCTACCGGATACGTCTCGCCGCCGCTATTGCCTGACGGAGCGATCCTCGATCATCCGGTCCGGGGAATCAGCCATCACCCGGATTGGTGAGGCCGAAACTTCCTTAGCGTACCGGGCAAGCGCCATGAGCGGCCAATTATTCCGGTACATATCGTACCTGAGATAAAAGACTCGCGGGAACCCGGTCCCGGTAATCAAGGATTCGCTCCAGGAACCGTCCGGGTTTTGAGATGAAACTCCAGATGCCATTTGTGCAGACATTGCGTAAGTTCGAGTAGCTCGGCGAACCGAGTCTCGTAGGAATCACAGACTGGCGAATCGCCGTTAGGCTCGACCCATTCAGGGTTCTGGATTCGCAGTGATACGCGGATTAACTCTCGTAATTCGGCATAGCTGCGGATTGTGTCGGACATAAATGCTGGCAACGGTCTAAGCTTGCGGTCGCGGAGTTTTTTGGTATGGGCTGCGTTTTCGAGAGAGCGATTCAGTTTCCGTGCCAGCACTCCTCGAAGCTCTTAACTAGTTGCCGCTAAAGAGGTTACAAGTTTCCGATTAGACGGCTTGACTGGGACGAAATTTTGGATGTTCGAATTTTCGTCCCAGATCGTCGAAAGCCTCCGGTATCCGACTTTGGCGGATCTTTGGATTGCACGCTTGCGGGGCGGAGCCGGCTTTGCGATTGTTTGCGGCATCCGTGATTGAAATCAAGCAGACGACCTGGAGCGATCTGTCAAGTGAGCCTTTGCAATGTCTGTAGAAAAACCCGCGCCGGAATCCGAACCGATCGTCTTTGTGGTGGACGACGACGTCTCCATGCGGGAGGCATTGGAAGGTCTCGTTCGCTCGGCCGGGTTTAGGGTTGAGACGTTTGCTTCGGCTCAGGATTTTTTGGTTCGCAGAAGGGCGGATGTGCCGAGTTGTTTGGTGCTGGATGTGCGGTTGCCAGGTTTAAGCGGGCTTGATCTGCAAAAGAAGATTGCGGAAGCGAACAGGGATATTCCAATCGTTTTTATTACCGGCCACGGCGATGTCCCAACCTCGGTGCGGGCGATGAAAGCCGGAGCGATCGAATTTCTTATCAAACCGTTCTCGGACCGGGACCTACTGGACGCGATTCAACAGGCGATAACACGCGACCAATCGGCGCGCCAACAGCAAGCGGAGATGCAGGATTTGTGCGGGCGATATGGATTACTGACGCCGCGCGAGCGGCAAGTAATGGAAAGGGTGGTCTCCGGGCTCCTCAACAAACAAGTCGCCTCCGAACTGGGCACCAGCGAGATCACCGTCAAAGTTCAGCGCGGTCAAGTGATGCACAAGATGCGGGCCGGCTCTTTGGCGGACTTGGTAAGAATGTACGAGAAGCTGCGGATTTGGGGCGCAAGGAAACACGAAAGTTAAATTCGCTAAGCGCGGACCAAGCCATCATACCAACGTATAATAGATCCTTACTGCAAAAAGTGGTTTTTTTTGTGCGTGGCAGTTTCCCTGATTTCGATTGTTGATGATGACGAGTCGGTTCGTGAGGCCCTTTGCGGTTTACTAAGGTCTGCTGGGTTTGCGGTGAACGCATTTGTTTCTGCCGAAGAGTTCTTGAGTTCAGATCAACTCAAAGGCGCGGACTGCCTGGTACTTGACGTGCGGATGCCTGGGATGAGCGGCATTGAGCTCCAGCGTCAGCTGGTGGCCGATCACTGTGAAGTCCCGGTAATTTTCATTACGGCCCATGGAGACGATGGCGTGCGGGCGCACGTGCTAAAAGCCGGCGCAAAAGCCGTCCTGATCAAGCCGTTTAATGACGACGCATTACTGAATGCAATTCACGCGGCTCTGATCGCACAATGATTTTCAATAGCAAGCCGATGCGGAATACGATAACGAGCTAATGCCGAAATAGAAACAAGCTGAGACATGTGAAGAGGTTAGCGCCTGCAAGTTAAGCGGAGTGGCAGAGCATATTCGGTGAAGCAGCCTCCCGCGTTGGCGAGAGGGAGATCAACCTATGAGTGAATCTGTTTCTCAAATCTACGTCGTAGACGATGATGTGTCGGTGCGTGAGGCCCTGGGAGGTCTAATCAGGTCGGCTGGGCTGTCCGTGAAGACATTTGCGTCGGCCCAGGAGCTTTTGTCCAATTTGCGAAAGGAGCTGCCGAGCTGTTTGGTGTTGGATATCCAGCTTCCGGACATTAACGGCTTTGAACTGCAGCAGGAGCTCGCAGCGAAAGACATTCAGATCCCGATTATCTTTCTAACCGGGCACGGCGACATTCCGATGTCAGTGCGCGCGATCAAAGCCGGCGCGTTGGAGTTTTTGACCAAGCCTTTCGACGACGAGTATCTGCTGGAGGCAATCCGGAAAGCGGTCGCGCAAGACGGCAAAGGAGGCCGGCTTCGCGAAGGAATCGCCACGGACAGTTGTGAGGATGGTATAGGATCGGACGTGGCATCCAAAGCCATGCCAAACCATCCCGAGATCGTGATCTCGCCGGGCCTCAGCGGAAACAGGAAAGCGCGTGGGTCATTCAGCGGAATCATTGGTCAAAGCAAAGCGTGGCGGCAAGTCATCGCACAAATCGAGATGGTGGCCCCTACCGATGCCACGGTCCTGGTTCTGGGCGAGACCGGCACCGGAAAAGAACTCATCGCGCGAGAATTGCACCGGCACAGCCTCCGTAAAGATAAGCCCTTAGTCCGGGTTAATTGTGCTTGTATTCCGAAGGAGTTGTATGAAAGCGAATTCTTCGGCCACGCAAGAGGCGCGTTCACCAGTGCTGTTAAGGACCGGATTGGGCGCTTCGAGGCAGCCGCCGGTGGAACCCTGTTCCTGGACGAAATCGGAGAAATCCCTCTGGAATTGCAGGGCAAACTGCTGCGCGTTCTGCAGGAGAAGTGTTACGAGCGGGTGGGAGAAGATCGAACCCGGAGCGCGGATGTGCGGATCGTCGCGGCCACGAATCGGAATCTGAATAAAGAGGTCGCAGCAGGGCGTTTTCGCGAAGATTTGTACTATCGATTGAATGTCTTTCCTATAAAAGTTGCTCCCCTGCGGGATCGAAAGGAAGACATCCCGCTTCTCGCGGCACATTTCGTCGAGTTATCGGTGAAAGAACTCGGATGTCCGAGACCGAGGTTGACACGAGCCGGCATCGAAACTCTTCAAGGCTATGATTGGCCCGGTAATATCCGAGAACTGCGAAACGTGATCGAACGGGCCGCTATCTTTGCGCAGGGCGGCGCTCTGGACTTCGACCTGCCAGTGACCGGAGTCGATCCGAATTCTATTGTCTTGCAGGATCGGAATGAAGCCGAAGTGGAATACCTCACCGATGCAGAAATGAGACGCCGCGAGCGCGAGAATCTTTTTGCTGTCTTGCAGAGTACCGGCTGGAAAATCAAAGGCGTTGATGGAGCCGCGGAGCTTTTGGGAATCAAGCCGACCACGTTGATCTCGCGGATAGAAAAGATGGGTCTGAAGCGACCTGTTTGAGAGGCTTCAATGGCGTAAACGGTGTGGATTTATTCGTTTTTTCTGTCTAGCATCGTAGCATATGAGAGGCATGCCGAGGCTCGGTAGATTTGGAGCTACCTACATCGCAATCTCGTGTTGCCTGATGTTTACGGGCCCCGTCGCTGCCTGGGGTCAATCCAACGGTGATTTTTCCGAAGCGCACTTTGACGGTACATTTCTGATTCTAGGCCAGCACATTCTTGATCCGAGCGATATTGGAGTGATCCTCCAGCAGACAAATGAACAGTTTCAAAATTTGTCTAAATCGAATGGAGAGGACCTTTCCTGGGATTCGGATGGAGTCCGGTACACTGAGGATTCAAACGGTCTGAAAATCACTTGGGTGCTTGCCCCAGACTTTCTCCATTCCATGGACGGACACCCGACAAATGTCTTTAAGGGGAAACTATCCATATTCGAAATCCAAATCGTTCGAAACGAACCCGTCCAAGCAGCCTTGCTATCGAAGTATGGGTTTGAGTCGGCTGGTGATCACGCCCTAATTTATTACCAACTGGAGAAAAACGGATGGAAAATAAATATCATTACCGATCGAGACCGGAAGTCAGAAGCTGTTATTCTTGAACATTCATTGAGCCCTGATTGAGATGCTGACTTTCGATCTGGCGCAGCGCTTCTCCCATTGCGGCATAGCCGAAGTGACCCTGTTCAACCACTGTGAAACGAGACTCAGGCCAGGCGTCTGCGAGCCTTTTCAGCGAAGCGGGGGGCGTGATGGCATCATATCTTCCCCCTATGATCAGGACGCGACCTCCCCCGCATTGCGGTCGGCCGTGCAGAGGAGAGCTCAGATGCGCGTGCCGTTTCGATACTCCCGGCTGAAGCCCGGCAGACCGCAAAGTTCTTCGAATCGTCGAACTCGCTGGACTTTCCCAGATTGCGTGCTCGACGTCGGCAATTGGCTGTAGAAGCGTTATGAACCGAAATTCGCGTTCCAGAAAGCTGACGAGCGCACCGACCCAACCTCCGTAACTGGTTCCGATGATTCCAAATTCCGGGCAGCCATTTCGTCGAAAATATTCAAGCAATTGACGCACCTCGATGACGGCTTGACGAATCGTCTCCGCGTTGCGAGGAAGATTCGCGGTCAATGCCAGCGCCCCGCTAATGTGTCCCCGCGGTGTCCGGGAATAGTGATGAGGCAGAT
>CAZMNG010000235.1:0-6440 GCA_964567505.1 uncultured Chthoniobacterales bacterium | reverse complement strand
CTTCGAGATTGTCTAACTGTGCCTGCTGCCGGACGATCCCCTTCGCGACAGGCGGGGCGCCCCCCGCGGAGGCGGTAAATGCAGGCGAACCGTCTCGGTTTGCATGGCTCGGAAGGGACGCAAAGCGGGACGCTTGCATGTGTACCTGCCGGGCTGCCGCGCCAAAAAGCGCGCAGCCGAGGTCGCGCCCGTGGCGGTCGCGCACCACATAGCAGCCGGAATATTCACGCTGCTCGTCGCTGGTGCTTTTGCGTCGTTGAAAGGTCTGCGGCTTCCTTTTGCAGCAGTTTTCGCGCGGCACGACGAGCGGATTCGGCGTCTCGCCGCTTGAGAGCGTCCGCGATCTGCCGGTGCTCTTTCAGATTCCGAGTCACCGGGTTGCCCGACCGCGTTACAATCTCAAAGTTCGAACGCATCAAAAGTGAAAAAACCGGTGCGAGCGCGTTCAGGAATCGGTTGTGACTCGCTTCAAAAAGGAGTTCACGAAAATTGATGCAAGCATTCATTGCCCGCTCGTCGCGACCCGATTCCATTTCGTCGTACGCTTCGAATAACCGCATCGACTCCAGCACCGATGCGTGAGTTGCAGCGAGGCCTGCCACCGCCGGCTCAACGATAGCACGAAGCTCGGTAAGCTCATCCAGGAGCGCCTCTCGATCCAATGAGGCCGGCAATATCCATTCCAAAAGCTCCGCATCCAGAAGGTTCCAGCAGGATTCCGGGCGCACCGTTGTGCCGGTTCGGCGTTCGATCCGCAGCAATCCTTTGGCTGCGAGAATTTTTACCGCTTCTCGAACTGCGTTGCGGCCGGCACCAAACCGATGAGCAAGTTCGGGCTCAATCGGCAACGTTTGGTTCGATTTCCAGATTCCGCTGGCAATATCGCGCGCAAGTGTGGTGGCGAGCCGGTTCACGACGCCGGTTGCACGAGGCAATTCTTCCCGGTGGTGAGGAAGTTCGGTTTGTTCTGGGTTCGACATAAGCAAAACTCGTTCAGCGTCTCGGGGTTTGGTGGGATGTTTGACATCTGTCATCCCATGTAAAGAACAAAACCGGGCGCCGTGAGAAGTCGGTTACGAACAATCGTCCGCTATTTCAAACCCGCTGCCGCCATAACGCCCTGGGTGACCCGTTTCTGGAAGATCAGATATGCTGCTGCTGTCGGGATCGAAGCGAGGACGGCAATCGCCGATGTCTTCGCAAATGCGATTCCCCAGGCAGATTGGACCTGGGTCATCCCGACCGGTATGGTGAGCATCTGGGTCGAGTTCGTAATGATCAACGGCCAAAGGAAATTGTTCCAGGTTCCAATGAACGTGATGATGCTCATGGCCCAGGTGATACTCCAGTTCATAGGAAGATAGATCCCAAATAAAATCTGGATATCGTTTGCTCCGTCGATCAGTGCAGCGTCGCGGAAGTCCCGGGGGACATCGTCAAAGAACTGCTTGAATACGATCACCGAAAGCGGCGCCGCAATCTGAGGAAGGATGACTCCCAGGTACGAATTGACGAGGTTCATACTGTTCATCTGCATAAACAGCGGGATTGCCAACGCGCCGAACGGGAGCATGAACCCGACAAGCAACCCTGCGTAAATCAGGCGTTTCCCGTTAAATTCAAGCCGGGAGAGCGCGTATGCGCACATCAGGGAAAACAGGATCGAGAAAAAGCTAACCGAAACGGACACTAAAACCGTGTTGAAGTACCACCGGAAGATTGGGCTGTTCTGGATGACATAGGCGAACGCCTCAAAGTCGATCGGCCACGGAATCAATTTCGGCGGCACGAGAATCGTATCGGTCTCGCTCTTGAAAGCCGTCGAGCCGATCCAGTAGATCGGAAAAATCCAGGCCAGCGCCATGAACACCGTCAGGATCGTGCAGATCAGCCCGAGAATTGAGACCCGTTGTCTGGTCATCTTGAGCGTCTCCTGATCAACAATTTAAATTGCAGGGCCGACACAACAATGATAACGGCCACCAGCACAATGGCGACCGCCGCGGCATAACCGCCTCGATTTTGTTGGAACGCCTCGCGATACATGTAGAACAGCACGACCATCGTTGAGTTGTACGGGCCTCCAAAAGTAAGCAAATAAACCTGGTCGAAGATTTTGAATTGAAGGATCAGCTGCAAAACCAGCACCAGACTGGTGACGGGCCAAATCAACGGGCAGGTGATAAAAAGAAATCTCTGAAGTGTGTTTGCTCCGTCTAACGCAGACGCTTCGTAAAGGTCGATCGGGATATTCTGCAGCCCGGCAATGAAAAGGAGCATGTTGAAGCCGACGGTCCACCAGATCGTTACCATGGCGACGCCCGGCATTGCCCAGAAGGGATCAGCGAAAAACGCGATCTGCGATGAGAAAAGGTAGTTCACTATCCCGAAGTTCGCGTCGAGCAGCCAGAGTGACGCGGTCGTCACGACGCTGACCGGCAGAATGTAGGGAAGAAAGAATGCAGAGAGCACCGCCAATCGCAGGCGCCGCAAACGGACCACGAGCAGCGCAAATAAAAATCCGACGAGCGTGTTCGGAACGACGGTGAGGAGAATGAAATAGATCGTATGCCAGACCGACGCCCAGAAATCGGCGTCGCGTGCCAGCTGAAGATAGTTCGCGAGTCCGATAAACCGGCCTTGTCCGGCAATATCCGAATTCGTGAGACTCAGCCAGGCGACCTGGATGGCTGGATAAACCAGAAACAGGCAATAGAAGAACAGGAACGGTCCAACGAAGAACCAAGCGATTCGCCAGCCCTTCCGAAACTTTGGTCGCCTGGCGTTTCGCTCAACGGGAGGCATGGCATGGAATTGCTCTGTTCAGCGGCGCCCGACAAGGTCACGAAGCCGGGCGCGCGTGAGCTTGTCGCACTGTAGAGCGCTCACGAAGCGGCTGAAGCGGAAAACCGGATCTAAACACGCAGGAAACATGCTGTAGGCTTCTTCCCAGCGTTTGTGAGCAACGCAGGCTGGTGTGCTCTCCGGTTTGCTGCTTTTACTGTTGCTGCTGGGCGAACTTCTCGAGTTCTCCCACGAAGCCTTTGATCCCCTGATCAACTGGCAATTGCCCATTGACCGCAGGCACAAGGAAATTGCTGATCGGCGCAAATGTCGGGCCGCCAACGCCGAAGATGGGAAGAATCGGCTCGTATTCCACGTCTTGCGCTGCCTGGGCACTGTATTCATTGTTGGGCACCATCTGCTTGTAAGCATCGCTTTCCTGCACTGGGAGGTACGCCGGAATATGTCCGCCGCCAGCCCAGGTCACCTGCTTGACAAAGAATGCGATAAACTTGAGTGCCGCCGCTACCTTCTCGGGCGTCGGAGGAGTCTTGTCGTTGTTCGGTATTGCCAACTGGTGCGAGTCCGCCCAGGTCTGTTGGGTTTCGAAAAACTTCGGCAACGCGGCAACACCGTATTCAAAGGGGAGTTTACCGCTTTTCTGCAGGTCGACCATTGTCGGCACTTCCCAGTTGCCGTTTATCATGAATACTGCGCGACCGGCAGAGAAGAGGGCAACCATCGATTGATAACCGGTGTTCTTTGGTATTAACCCATCTGCGGCCCAGTCGGCCATGTACTGGAGTGACTTGGTCCCCACAGTGCCGACATCGTCGAAGCTGAGCTTGCCGTCTTTCAGGAAATCACCTCCTTGCTCTCTAAAGAAAGTGTACCACAAGCGCCAGAGGGAGGCCGGATCTTGGGAGAACATATTCTCTGAGACAGGGATGAGATGCGTTTTATCTTTTGCCGTTTTCAGCATCGCGGTAAATGCCTCGTAGCCGTCCAACCCGGTCGGCTTGCCGTCCGGACCCAGCAATCCGGCTTTTTGGAGAGCCGTCTTGTTGTAGTACAGGACGAGCGTGTGCGTATCGAGCGGCACTCCGAAGAGTTGGTCCGAGTTTGCGTAGCGCTTGCTTATCTCCAAGGATCTGTCGACAAGCGACTTTTGAAAGTCAGACGCTTTGAGCCCGGCCGCCGCAAGCTCTTCCGTAGTGAACGGGCGCAAGTCTTTCGCGAGAATACCGGCCGCAAAATGCGATAAGTGGTAAGTCATCACGTCCGGGGTCTGTCCGGCGACGACCGCTGTGTGCACCTTGGTATAGAATGGTTCGCCCCAGGTCAGGGTCGACTCGTTCACGTGAATGTCGTTCTGGCTCTTGTTGAACTCTTCAACAATCTGTTTGTTTCGGACTCCGTCGCCGCCGCCGAGGAAGTCCCAATAGGTCAGTTCCACCGGAGCACCAAATGCAACCGTAGAAGAAAAACATGCCGCAAGGCAGAGAATGGCTTTAGTCATTGGGGGGTGAATAATTATGAATTCAGGTATAAAAAAAATACGACGTCCGATCAAGGGATTTTGGCGGGCTGTTTCCGAATCGTAAAGCTCGTGCAATTGACGTCAGCCCACGAGTCTCCTGACCCGAACACCATTAAGATAGGGTAAGGTAAGTTTGGGATAATCGCTTCACTAGGATTGAATCATCTAGTCGTCCTCGTAGACCGAATGTGCAGACACGACTCTGACCCTTCGGACGCGGACGATAAAATGGTGCGATCCGCCTCAAGAAACCATCCCAAACACGCCTTAACTTCGTCCCATTCGGTCCGCTTTGTCGCGATTAACCTTGCTCATGTTCGAGTGTCAGAACGTTCCACGACAACGGACGCAGTTTCGCTGTCACGGAATCGGACCGAATTGAAAACTCCTGATGTTCAGCAGGTTGCACCGTGTCCTGTTTTTGCGCAGTGTTCGTTGCCAAAAGATCGTGTCCGGCGATATCGGCGGCGACGCATCTCGTGATCGCCGGGAAGGCCCGCAGATCGATCGACAGCTCCGTCGAATCCGCAGAATCCCGATTCAGCACGAAAAGTGTGATCCTGTTCCGCTCCGCGTCATGCACTGCAGAGGCAAGCACCTTGCTGACGACCCCTGCTGTTATGGTATCGTATGTGCCGGAGCTCACCTTCGCCTGGAGCACTTTGCCGTGCGCATTTTGGGTCACGTGCTTGAACGGGTGAAATATTGTTTGGCGCCACGCCGGGCCGCCTGGTTCGGTAAATATCGCTCCGATGACGTTCACAAGCTGCGCGAGGCATGCGGCTTTTACCCGGTCCGAATTGTTCAGCAGCGTGATCAGTGCGCCGCCGACCATAAGCGCGTCCTGGAAATCGTAGATCTCTTCAATCAGGCGCGGAGCAACCGGCCACCCTGGTTTGCTGTGGTCTTCGTCGGTTCGTGCTTTGTACCAGACATTCCACTCGTCGAATGAGAGCATCATCCGTTTCGCTGAACGGCGTTTTGCCGCAACGGCGTCCGCAACCGAAACCGCCTCTTTGATAAAGCGGTCCATTATCTCAATATTAGCAAGAAATTCCCCTACATCGTTATACGGATTCTGGTAATACATGTGGAGGGAGAGAAAATCGGCTTCCTCAAATGTGTGCTCGAGGACTTCATATTCCCAGGCGCCGAATGTCGGCATCGCCCGATGGGATGAACCGCAGGCCGCGAGCTGGATTGTCGGATCCACCCATTTCATGACCTTGGCCGCTTCATGCGCAGCGCGGCCGTATTCGGCGGCTGTTTTGTGGCAGATCTGCCAGGGACCATCCATCTCGTTGCCCAGGCACCAGACCTTGACCGCGTGCGGTTCGGGATAGCCGTGCGCCGCGCGCAAATCGCTCAAATAGCTTCCACTCCTGTGGTTGCAGTATTCGACATATTCGCGTGCTTCGTGCGGTCCTCTCGTACCGAGATTCACGCCCAGCATCGGTTCTGTACCGACCGCTCGGCACCATTCAATGAACTCGTTTGTTCCGAACTGGTTCGTTTCAGTGCTGAGCCAGGCCAAATCCAGACGGATCGGACGTTTGTCGGCCGGGCCAACCCCATCTTCCCAGTTGTATCCTGAAAGAAAATTGCCGCCCGGGTACCGGATAATCGTCGGCCCCAGCTCTCGCGTCAGCTCGAGAACATCCCGGCGAAATCCGTTCCTTTCCGCCGTGGGATGACTTGGTTCAAAAATTCCCGTGTAAACGCACCGGCCTAAATGTTCAACGAACGCGCCGAATAATCGGCGATCAAGGACCGAAATTTCGAAATCAGAGTCAAGAATGATTCGAGCCTTATTCATTTTCTCGGGGAGTTAATTTGGGGTACGAAATAAATCCTTAATTCCGGTTCAATCAGAATGAAAGTGACGACTGAGCCGAAAATCTCTCGAAGGGTCGTGTCTGCACATTCGATCCGGCGGCTGCCCGATCGAATGTGCAGACACGACCCTTGCTACCCGAGACTTGCGTGTTGGACCGCACGGCGCGCGAAATATCAGACTACGATTTGAGCGACGGGGTGCAGGACACTATGTCGCCACGGGGGCTGCTTCCTCCGCGCCGAATTTCACACCATGCGCCTCCGGCCCGCAGGCCGTTAC
>CAZMNG010000234.1:0-6453 GCA_964567505.1 uncultured Chthoniobacterales bacterium | reverse complement strand
CGAGTATGACTCCGGCTTTCATCAGGGCCAGAGTCTCTTTATTGACGATGCGATCGGTCTGAGGCGTCAAAGGGGCATGCAGTGTGATGAGGTCGCTTTCTCTAGCGAGCGTGCTCATTTCCACATATTCGATCTCATTTTGAGCGGCCCATTCCTGGTTCGGATAAGGGTCGGAAGCGAGGACACGCATCCGAAATCCGCGCAGGATTTCGCCCACAATGCGGCCGATCTTGCCAGTGCCAACAATCCCGGCCGTTTTTCCGCACAAGTCGAATCCCACCAAACCGCTGAGCGAGAAATTAAATTCCCGTACCCGGTTGAAAGCGCGATGGATTTGACGGTTCAACGTGAGGATGAGAGCGATCGTATGCTCTGCGACGGCGTGTGGCGAATAGCTCGGTACACGTGTCACGGCGACGCCCAGTTCCTTGGCGGCGTCCAAATCCACGTTGTTGAATCCCGCACAACGCAACGCAACCAACCGGACGTGCGAACCTGCCAGGCGTTCGAGAACTTCGCGGTTCACGACATCGTTGACAAATACGCAGACCGCCAGCGTCCCATCGGCGGTGAAGGCAGTTTCGGGCTCCAATCGGAATTCGTGATAATGCCAATCCAGTTCGCCTGCTCCGGTGGCGCGGGTAAGATAGTCGCGATCATAGCGTTTGGTATCGTAAACCGCGATGACCGGTTTCCCGATTTTCATCGGGGAAAGCTTTCTCAGCATCTCGCAGAAAGATCAAGTTCAATTCGCTACCGAACGGAGCAGGCTATTTTGATCTTTCCAAACCGCAAGGCACGATTGCGCGAGGCATAACTCCAATTTATCGGATTTTGCTCGCGGCTCGATTGAGCATGCCTTAACTACGGGATCCGTGCTCCAGCAACAATGATATTGCCCAACCATAAAACCAAAATTGTTGCGACAATCGGTCCAGCCTCGAACTCGCCTCAAATTCTGGAGCGCCTGATCCGGGTCGGCATGAATATCGCACGGCTCAACTTTTCGCACGGGA
This sequence comes from uncultured Chthoniobacterales bacterium, assembly GCA_964567505.1. GTDB lineage: Bacteria > Verrucomicrobiota > Verrucomicrobiia > Chthoniobacterales > JAFAMB01 > JAFAMB01. The sequence continues at coordinate 5,437 of CAZMNG010000234.1, read as the reverse complement.
ATTTCGCGCAATCCGGAAGGCAACCAACGCCTGGAACTCATGGTTTTTTGACCAGGCAGCAGAATCGATCTGGCAATCCTGGGGCCGGTACGGCGCTTTTCAGAGTGCGAGTCTGCGCGATCTAGCCCTGAGCTTTGGCGCTGGTCACGGGCTTGGTTTTCCGGAGCAGCGCCTTCTCGGCCTCGACCGCCAGGAAGATGACGAATCCGATGCCAATCGGCAACAACCAGTCGCGGGCGCGGACCGGCGCCGAGTGGAACCACAGATTCAGCAAGGGGACATAAACGAACAACAATTGCAGTACGATCAGCACGCCAATAGCGATCCAAACCACTCGGTTGGTAAACAGCAAATCCAGTCGCAAGCTCGATTCTCGCAGGAACCGACTATTGAACAAGTAAAACACCTGGCCAAGCACCAGGGTGTTCACCGCCATTGTTTGCGCCATCTCAATCGAATAACCCCTATGCTCTTCAAACCGAAAAACGATGATGGTCGCGCCGCCGATCAATACCGAGACAAAGGCGATTCGCCAAAGAAAATATTCCCCCAGAATTGACGCCCCCGGCCGTCGCGGTGGACGGCGCATCAACCCCGGCTCTGAGGGCTCGTAAGCCAGCGCCAGTGACAGGGTCACCGCGGTAACCATGTTGGCCCACAGGATCTGCACGGGCGACAGTGGCAGATCAAGCCCCAAAAGTACCGCGACAAGAATCACGAGCGATTGGGCGCCGTTGGTTGGCAGGATGAAAAGAATGGCTTTCTGGAGATTGTCATAGATGGTACGCCCTTCCTCAACGGCACGCTCGATCGAGGCAAAATTGTCGTCGGCCAGCACGATCTCGGCCGCCTCTTTAGTCGCCTCGGTACCTTTGATGCCCATCGCGACACCGACGTCAGCCTGCTTGAGAGCAGGCGCGTCATTCATTCCATCGCCGGTCATGGCCACCACCTCATTGTTAGCCTGTAACGCCTGAACCAGTCGCAGTTTATGCTCAGGGCTGGTGCGCGCGAAAATGTCGCTGTCGCGGACGATCCCGCGCAATTCCTCGTCGGAGGCCGCCTCGAGTTCGGTGCCGGTGACGGCCTTGGGGTTTTCGGTAATGCCCATCTCGCGGCCGATGGCAGTCGCAGTGCCGGCGTGATCACCCGTGATCATCTTGACGCGAATACCTGCCTGCTTGCAGGCCGCGATGGCCTCGATCGCCTCTGGACGCGGAGGATCGATGATACCGACCAGCCCGAGAAAGACCAGGTCCTGATCCAGATCTCCTATTGTCAGATCGCTCTTCTCTTGCGTAACTTCGCGACAGGCGGCGGCAAGGACCCGCAGACCCTGACTGCCAAGCGCGTCGATCTGTTTCTCCCAGAACACACGATCCAGCGGCTCCGTGAGACCACTCGCCGCGCGCTCCTCGGCGCAGCGGTTCAGCAACCTGTCGGGCGCGCCCTTGAGCAGAATGCGCATACTATTTCCTGGCACTCGGTCCAGTGTGGCCATGAACTTGTTTTCGGACTCGAAGGGAACGACCGCCAGTCGCTGATAGTTGCCCCGGTCGAAGTTTGCCTTGCGGCCAAGGGCGCGTAGAGCGCCTTCGGTGGGTTCCCCGACCACTTTCCAATGACCGTCCTCTTGGGTGATCTCTGAATCGTTACAAACGGCCATGACCTCGATCAACGTTTGCAGATCCGGGTTCGCGCCAAGCGAAGCCTCTTGCCCGTCGCGCAGGATTCGGCCCTCGGGCGCGTAGCCGATGCCCTCCACATCGTATTGTGCGACTCTGGTGACCAGATGGCGAACGGTCATTTCATTACGAGTGAGCGTGCCGGTTTTATCGGAACAAATGACCGTCACGGAACCCAGTGTTTCCACCGCCGTAAGCTTACGCGTGATAGCGTTGCGCTGGACCATTCGCTGCACGCCGATCGCCAGGGTGATGGTCATGATCGCAGGCAAACCTTCAGGTATCGCGGCGACGGCGAAGCCGACAGCCGCAGAAAAAAGCTCGTCAAGCCCAAAGCCGTACAACAGCCAGCCGATCAAAACCATCACGACGGCCATCCCGATGATAACAAAGGATAACACCTTGCCAAAAGCAGCCATCTGCCTGGTTAACGGTGTCGCCAAGCCTTCCACTTCGGCCATCATCTGGCTGATCCGGCCCAACTCGGTAGCCGCTCCGGTTGCGGTAACCACTCCCAAGGCGCGGCCGGCCGCGACGAGCGTCCCGGAATAGGCCATACTGCGTCGATCACCGATCCCGGCCTTAGCGTCCACAGGCTCTGCCCTCTTATCCGTGGGCACGGATTCCCCTGTAAGGGCTGATTCTTCGATGCGAAGGTTGACCGCCTCGATGAGCCGAACATCGGCTGGGACACGGTCACCAGAGCGAAGCCGCACGATGTCACCCGGCACGAGGTCTGCCGCGTCGAGTTCGAGCCACTCGGCGTCGCGTCGCGTATGGGCACGGAGTGAGAGCATCTTGCGGATACCTTCAAGAGCTTGTTCGGCCTTGCCTTCCTGGACGAATCCCACGATCGCGTTGATTATCGCCACGGCCAGAATCACCCAGGCGTCGACCCAGTGCCCTAGAAGAGCCTTCGCCACCCCGGCGACGACAAGGATATAGATTAGAATGTCATTAAAGTGCTTGAAAAACCGTTTCAACAACCCTTCTTTCGGCGGAGCTGGGAGCCGGTTCGGGCCGACGGTTTGCAAACGGTTGGACGCCTCGGTCGCCGAGAGGCCGTCGGACTGGCTGCGCAACCTGTTCAACACGTCATCGGCCTGCAATGCGTGCGGGTCGCTGATGCTAACGGAAGTCTCTGAAGTCAGGTTGACTGAACTGTTCGAAGTCTGATTCATTATCTTCCGACCTTTTCCAGCATAAGCGTCATCTCTGATTGGTCGTGATCCTCGCTAACGGGCGCGGAACAGCGGCCCTCAACGTTTTGATGGTCTCGGAGATGATGAGCGGCGCGTTCCGCCTAGCCGCTGGGAAATCGCTGTGAGCGTGTTTCCGCCAAATGCTCACCGAATCCGCAGACGCCAGCGGTTGCATGGTGCCTTGTTAGTAAACTCCGGGTTGGAGGTCAAGTCTGTTAGTCGCGCAAAAACGGATTGACTAGCCTGTAACGCTCACAAATCCTCAGCTTAGAGATTTGTGACCGGTGCAGGCTTCCTACAAGCAAGAAGCTTACTGTTCCTCCTATTTGCAACGCGCCGAATTTTCTACGAACTGATGGACCTTTTTTTTGCCGCCCTTCCCATCGGGTTTCTGATCTTCGTCATGACGAAGAGGAACGGACTTCCGTCTACGGTTGCTTTTGCCCTCGCGGCGCTGCTAACTTACGTCGTCCGCATTTGGTTCTTCCGCACGAGCCCAAACCTGGCTCACGCGGCGATTGTGAGCGGGCTGCTACAAGCTCTGACGCCGATTTCAATTGTGTTCGGCGCAATATTTTTCTTTGTCGCGCTGGAACGCTCAGGCGCCATGTGGACGCTCAGGCTATGGCTCGACGGTGTTTCGCGCAATCCAGTGGCACAATTGATCATTGTTGGCTGGTCATTCATATTTCTTATCGAGGGCGCCAGCGGGTTCGGCACCCCTGCGGCATTGGCCGCTCCAATCCTTGTCGGGCTGGGATTTCCCCCGGTGCGTGTTGCTGTTCTGTGTATCATCATGAATGCGGTCCCGACTTCCTTCGGAGCCGTTGGCACTCCGACCTGGTTCGGCTTCGGTTCGCTGGGATTGGCGGAGTCACAATTGCTCGAAATCGGCCTGAAAGCCGCGTTGATGCATGTTGTCGCTGCACTGGTTATCCCCGTGATCGGGCTGCGCTTCGTCGTCGATTGGAAAGAGATCCGTCGCAACCTGCTTTTCGTTGAGCTTGCCATCCTGGCCAGCGTTCTGCCGATGGCTGCCGTGTCAGCTTTCAACTATGAATTTCCATCCGTCGTAGGCGGTATGATTGGTTTGTTAACGACGATTTTTCTGGCGCGACGCGGCATCGGGTTGGCGAAAGAAGAACCGAATGCCGCGACTTTGACAGTGCCAAGCTCCCAATCGGCCAGTCCGCAGGCTTCAGAAGCGACTCCCTTGCGCCGTGGTGATGTCTTGCGTGCATTGACTCCCCTGGTTTCGACAGTAGGGATTCTGCTGCTGACTCGAATCCCATTTCTGGGATTGCGACAACTCCTGACTTCTGAGGCGCATTGGGTGTTGATTTCGCTTGGTCGGCTCGGGGTGTTTTCCCTTAGTCCTTCTTTCGTCTTTCAATTACGAGGAATACTGGGCGAAGATCTTCACTGGTCCTACGCGCTGCTTTACGTTCCGTTCGTCCTGCCATTCTTTGTCGCTGCCGCGCTGGCCCTCATGCTTTATCGTTGTCCGCCGGCTGTTTTAGGGGAGGTCGCAAAAGAGACATTGGGACGTCTCAGGAATCCGGTTATCGCGCTTTTCGGGGCTCTGATTTTTGTTCAGTTGCTCAAGATCGACGAGGAGCGGGCATCTACCAGAATTCTCGGTGACGCACTGGCAACCGGGGCCGGAGGTCTGTGGATTTACTTCGCCGGATTTCTCGGTGCCCTCGGCAGTTTTTTTTCAGGTTCAAACACTATCTCGAACCTGACCTTCGGACCGATTCAACTTAGGATAGCTCAAGACCTCGGGGTATCTTCAACAACGATGCTTGCCCTGCAAACAGTCGGAGCCGCCATGGGCAATATGGTTGCCGTGCACAACATCGTTGCAGTATGTGCGGTCTTAGGTTTGAAAGATCAGGAGGGTATCATTCTTAAACAGACCTTCATCCCGACTGTGGCGTACGGAATCATTCTGGCAGCTCTGGCCGGCATTTGGCTTGTTGTGGCTTGATTATTGCCATCTCGTGAAGCGCCTCCTGCTCTCAATCTTGACCGTGCTCCTTCTAGCCCGTTGGACAGGCCGGGCGAACCCGCCCGATTACCTCACTGATGATCGCGAACCGGCGGATCGCGCCAGCGAGTTGGTGTCGCCCTTTACAGAGCTTGTGACGGAGCAACCAGCCGGACGGCTGGGAGCACTCTTCAGCGAGCCATTTTTCCGGGACGCCGAGTTCAGCCTGCAACCACGGCTCTATTATCGCTCTGTCCAAAACAACTCTGGCTCGCATGAGGCTTTCGCCGTGGGCGGGTCGCTAGGTTTCACTACCGGCTGGTGGCGCGATACCCTCCAACTGGGAGTCACCGGCTATGCGACGCAACCCGTCGTTGCGCCCAGCGGCGCAGGAAACACCGGTCTCCTGGGATCCAATGGCGAGGGGATTTCCGTGCTCGGGCAGGCGTGGGCAAAGGTGAAGGCCGGACCGGCGACGGCCACACTTTTTCGCCAGGCTATTCAACTGCCTTTCATCAATGGCAACGATTCCCGCATGATCCCGAACACCTTCGAGGCTT
>CAZMNG010000233.1:0-6454 GCA_964567505.1 uncultured Chthoniobacterales bacterium | reverse complement strand
TCTGGCAGGCAGGAGCGTAGGTGTTTTTGTGGGCGCCATGTGGAACGACTACCAACTCTTCGCGGCCGAGAGCGCCGTTTTGGGAAGGGAGGTTATAGCGAATGCGACCAACTCCTCGATCGCTAATCATGTCTCATATTTTTTCGATTTCCATGGTCCGAGTTTGGTAGTGGATACAGCCTGTTCTTCTTCGCTGCTGGCGGTGTTTCTGGCATGTGAAAGTCTCCGTCGCGGGGAATGCAGATACGCTTTAGCCGGGGGAGTTAATTTATCCATTCACCCGAGCAAATATGTGAAGCTCAGCCGGATGGGGATGCTTTCGAGTGATGGGCGTTGCCGCAGTTTTGGGGAAGGGGGCGACGGGTATGTGCCTGGTGAAGGCGTTGGCGCGGTACTTTTGAAACTACTGTGCGAGGCGCGCCGAGACGGAGACTCCGTTTACGCTGTCATCCGCGGCGGCGCGGTCAATCATGGAGGACGGACTCATGGGTTTACGGTGCCCAATCTTACCGCTCAGGCCGCCTTAATTCGTCAAGCCCTTGAGAAAACAGGGATTGCTGCGCGTACTATCAGCTACATCGAAGCTCACGGTACCGGTACAGCGCTCGGAGATCCGATCGAGTTCAAGGCGCTTTGTGACGCATTTCGTGACGCACACGACACAGGCTTTTGTTCCCTGGGATCGGTGAAATCGAATATTGGCCACCTTGAGGGAGCTGCAGGGATTGCTGCTCTAACGAAAGTGCTCTTGCAGTTAAAGCATCGGCAACTTTGCCCTTCGCTTCACGCGGAGGTCTGCAACCGGGCGATTGATTTTGCATCTTCGCCTTTTATACTGCAACGGGACCTCCAAGATTGGGAACCGACGACAGCTACCGACGGTGGCGTGATAAAGAGCATTCCTCGAAGAACCGGTATAAGTTCGTTTGGTGCGGGCGGTACTAACGTTCATTTAATTGTTGAGGAGTCTTCTCCAGAGGCGGCAGACGTATCAAACGGCGCCTCAACCGGGCAAGAATCGGAAATCATCCTGCTTTCGGCGAGAACACCGGAGGCGCTTGGAAATTACGCTCGTCGGCTGAAGAACTATCTCGGGCAGAACGACACTGGCAGTCTCCGGGATGTCGCATTTACCCTGCAAGCAGGCCGAGTCGAGCTGGAGGAACGTATTGCGGTTGTGTCGAGCGAACCCCAGGAAGTGGTTAACGCGTTGCAAGCCTACTTAGATTGCGAACCCTGCAACGGGATTTGGTTCGCTGGGAGTGCGGCCGATGCCAAAAGTAACGGGCTAACTTTAGCGGGAGAGGCGGGTGCCGCTTACCTGCGAGTAATCTTACGGAATCGAGAGCTTTCGAAACTGGCTCAACTCTGGGTTTCCGGTATCAAGGTGGATTGGTCGCAGGTTAGGGGAAGTCGACCCGGTAAGCGGATTAGTTTGCCGGTTTATCCTTTCGCTCGTGACCGATATTGGGCAAGCGCTGAACCGCCTCTGTCCGCAGCTGATGAATACCCGGACGTAACGGTTGGCGATGAAACGGAGAACGGGTGTGCCTATGTTCCCCGTTGGGTTTCGCTTTCGCCTGGATCGATTTGGAAAGATGAAAAAAGTCTCAGTGATGACCCGAACGGAGCAGCAGTCATTGTGACATCGACCGGGTCGGACGCGCTCGCCGAGAAAATAGCCGCCGCCCACATCCGTCAGCTGACGTTTCAGATACATCTGAATACGGAATGCCGAGAGTTATCCGAGCGCTCGTGGAACGTCAATGAGGCAGATTCGAGCTCAATTAAGAATGCGCTGAGCGCAATTGTTGCAAGCTTGAGGAGTTACAGGAACGGCAGGAGCCCGGGACGCCTCAAAGCGGTCTATCTTCTGGTCCGGCGCCAGGAACAATCCGGCGCTGAATCAGATTCTCGAGTTTTCTCAGACAGGCTCGATTCAATTGTTTTGACGCTGCTCCGTCTCATTCGCGCGCTGAAAGAATTGGGGAGCGAGACCCGGGAACTGGCTATCCGAGTCGTGACGGAAGGTTTGTTGAGTGCTGATCCAAACGAGGTCGCGGATCCCGTCGGCGGAGGACTCATCGGAGCGTTAAAGGTGGTCGCACGGGAAAATCCGGACTGGAATCTTGGCGGGATAGATGTTGCTACGCCCTACTTACATGAAGGCCTCGAAAAGAATATTCAAAGATCATTTAGACGTTCCGGCGAGTTCGTGACCTGCCGCGAGAACAGGCTCTTCGGTTCGGTCCTGTTGCCGGTTCAACTGCTGCGCGCAGAGCGGCGCGTATTTCGCGTCAGGGGAATGTATATTCTTATTGGCGGCGCTGGGCGTGTTGGAAGGCGATTGAGCCTGTTGCTTGCCGAACGCTTCCAAGCTCGTCTGGTTTGGATTGGCCGCCGGGCAAAGGACGACGAGGTTCGATCACAAATCGACCGGATAGAGCGTGCCGGGGGTGAAGTGCTCTATTTACAGGCTGACGTAACGGAGCCCACCAGTCTGAGTCGCGCATTGAGCGAAGCGAAGCTTCGCTGGGGCGAGATCCACGGTGTCTTTCATGCCGCTGTCACACTGGAAGATGCGACCGTGGATCAATGGTCCGATGCCGGGATTTTGCGGGTTCTGGCTCCTAAAGCGTTGGGAACTTCCGTTCTCGTGGAGACCATTCGGAACGAGAATCTCGACTTGCTTGTTTTTCTTTCTTCGATCCAGCGTTTTTCGGGCGACAAGCGCCAGGCGGCCTACGCCATCGGCTGCGGTTTTCAGGACGCATATGCGCAGGTGTTAGCCAGGAGCGTGCGATTCCCGGTGAGGACAATAAACTTCGGATACTTGGATGCCGGATCTGCCGAAGAAGCGCGGAGCTTTCTTGCAGCGATTGGATATCGAGCAATTCAACCTGAGGAAGCCTTGGAAGCGATTATCCGTGCAGTGGCTTCTCCGGAAAGCCAGGTGGCCGTTGTCAGAGCAGACCGGGATGTGCTGGAGAGCCTCGGAGTCGACTTCACACGCAGAGTAAGGATCCTCCCTCCTAGTAGAGGTTCCAAGTTCGAACATTCCTCGCCGGACGCGTATGCGCCTTTTCTTAGTCAGGAGCAAGTCGATAAGATCCGACGCGGTTCAGCTGCGCTCGAAAGACTGGGGCGACTTGGATTGCTCGCCGCGTTGCAACGGATGGGGGCGTTTCGTCAAAGCGGTGAGGAGTTTGACGTGGCAGCTTTGGCGAAACGTCTAGGAATCGCGCCGGAGCATCAAAAACTGTTTCGCGTTCTGCTTTCAATCCTGCAGCGGGCCGGCCTTCTTCGGTTGCGCGGTCATCGCGTTGAAACATCCTCCAATCTCAATGACGAGTCGTTACAGAACGAGCTGAAGGGTCTTCCGGTGGTGCGAACCGAATTGCTTGGCCGGTTTCCGGAGATGTCTTCCTGGACCGAGTTACTGTGGACCTGTCTGAGGCAATATAGCGAAATCCTGACAGATCGGGTAGCAGCGACCGATGTGTTATTCCCTGGGTCGTCGATGCATCTTGTTGAAGGCATTTATCGCGGGAATGCACTCGCCGATTACTTCAATGGATTGCTCGTGGAAAGCATACTCGCTTACATTCGAGAACAATTGCCCGCCTTGCGATCAGGAGAAAAAATCAGGATCCTGGAAATCGGTGCGGGAACCGGCGGAACGAGCGGCTCGGTGCTGGCGGGCATTCGAGGATTTGGCCACCAGATCGAGTACGTCTACACAGATGTGTCGAAAGCCTTTCTTATGCATGGAACGAAGAGTTTCCAGGCAGATTACCCATTTATCCGGTTTCAATTATTCGACGTCGAGCAGGATCCGGTAGGTCAGGGATTTAATCTGGGAGAGTACGACCTTGTGATCGGCGGCAACGTACTCCATGCAACGCGCGAGTTGTACCGATCGATCAACCATCTGAAACTATTGCTGAAACCAGCCGGGTGGCTACTTCTTAACGAGGGGACCGGCTATTCTGAGTTTCTAAGCCTGACGTTTGGTCTCCTGGATGGATGGTGGCGCTTTGTCGATCCGGAATGGCGCATTCCTGATACACCTCTTCTTGCTGCCGAGAACTGGGTTTCACTGCTGTGTTGCCTAGGGTTTGCGAAAGTGAAGGCTTTAGGTCATCCCGACGGAATCGGAGGTGAGTTACCTCAGCATATTCTCGTCGCAGAGAGCGATGGTACCGCTGTGCAGTGGTCGGCTGACCTTATGGGAGACGCGATCGCTCACCTGAAGACAGAAAATCCAATTGAGAAAACCAAATCGTCTGCAGAAGTGCGCCCAATTGTTTCTTCCGATCATCTCCGTCTGCGGAAGAGGATTGAACAAGAAATTCGTGTACGAATCGCTGAATCGCTCGACATGCCGGTCGATCAAGTCGGTCTCGAAGATCCGTTCTCCGAGTATGGAGTGGACTCCATCATCGGCGTGGAGCTAGTGAAACGGTTGAATTTGACCTTCGGCCTGGAAATGCGGACGACGGTACTATTCGACCATGGCAATGTCCGAGCTCTGGCGAAGCACCTGGTGGAGAAAAACGGTGAACTACTTTTTGCAGGTGCGCCGTCATCGCGATCCACCAATGTCGAACCATTAATTCCAGAGAGTTCCGTGGAATCCCACCTTGCTCAAAAACAGGTGCCGCCATTGGTAGCCGTCATCTCTGAGGCTGATCAATACTCAGATAACGACGTCGCAGTGATCGGAATGTCGGGGCGATTTCCAGGTGCGAACGACGTCCGCGAGTTTTGGCGAAATCTGGCAGATGGCGTCAGCGCCATTCGATCCCTGCCGGAAGGGCGATGGGTGGGCTCAGGTCGTTCGCCGGGGCCGACTACTCCGCGATGGGGAGGCTTCCTGGACCATATCGATCAATTCGATCCGCTCTTTTTTCGAGTCTCCGGTAAAGAGGCCGAACTAACCGATCCCCAGCAACGCCTATTTCTCGAAGAAAGTTGGAATGCGCTCGAGGACGCAGGCTACGCTACAGAAATCATTCGAGGGCGCCGATGCGGGGTGTATGTCGGGGCCATGGACATCGGTTACGGAATGCTCATGAGTCAAGAAGAGCGCCTCCAGCCACAATCCTTGTGGAGCGTCGACAGTTCTGTGATCGCTGCGCGAATCGCCTATTTCCTGAACCTTAAAGGACCTACGCTGACGCTCAACGCGGCTTGCGCATCATCACTCGTGGCAATTCATCTGGCCGCACAAAGTATTCGGGCGGGCGAAAATGAAATGATGTTGGCGGGAGGGATCTGCGTCACGACTTCGTCGCATTTCCATGATGTTACCTTTCGCGCCGGGATGCTCTCGCCGGAAGGAAAATGTAAAGCGTTTGACAATGATGCCGATGGATTTGTCCCCGGCGAAGCGGTGGGTGTTGTCTTGCTCAAGGCCGCACGGACGGCGGCAAAGGATGGAGACAATATTTACGGCGTGATCCGAAGCTCCGGCATTAACCAGGATGGAAGCACAAACGGAATCACGGCGCCGAGCAGCCTTTCGCAAACCGAGTTGGAAGTGTCTGTCTATCAGAACGCAAATATTAACCCGGAAACGATTAACTATGTCGAAACTCACGGCACCGGCACTAAGCTGGGGGATCCGATTGAAATTGAGGCGCTAACAAATGCGTTCCGAAAGTTCACAGATAAAGAAGCGTTCTGTGCCATCGGCTCAGTGAAGACGAACATCGGCCACGCCGCAATGGCTGCCGGGATCGTTAGCGTGATCAAGGTATTATTGGCTCTGAAAGAAAAGAAGATTCCGCCATCACTCAATTTTCGAGTGCCTAACGACCAGATCCAGTTCGTCCGGAGTCCCTTTTTCGTTAATACTCGATTACGCGCCTGGGAATCCGTTGATAGTGCCCCTCGGAGAGCGGCAGTCAGTTCATTTGGGATGAGCGGTACAAATGCTCATCTCGTGATCGACGAGCCGCGCGTGGTGCCGCGATCCGGCACGGATTTGAGGCCAGGCTACTTCGTTCCGTTATCTGCACTCTCCTTGTCATCATTACAGGTGAAGATTTCTGATCTGGCCACATGGCTAAGGCAGAGTTCCACGACGACATTGGGAGACATTGCGTTCACTCAGCTTTTAGGACGACGGCATTTCTCCCATCGTCTCGTGGTCTTTGCCAAAAGTATCGATGATCTACGCGAACAGGTTGAGCAACTCGAAAGAGGCGGAATCGAAAAGTATGATTGGAAGCGAAGTCTGGAGGCTGAATCCGCTGAGGGAGATTTAGGCCCGTGCGAAAAAGGCCAACACGTTCTCGAAGAGTTGGCTACGATCGGTTACGGCGATTCGATGGATTACCGGGAAGGAATCCGCCAGTTAGCCGAATGTTACCTTGCAGGCCATTGCCACGACTGGGCGCGGTTGTTTGCGGCTGGTGATTACCGCCGGTTGTCCATGCCCACATACCCG
>CAZMNG010000232.1:0-6465 GCA_964567505.1 uncultured Chthoniobacterales bacterium | reverse complement strand
GAATCCCACTGGATGGTATAGTCGCCACCGGCGGGGTTTCGCAGATGCCCGACACGGTAATAGATGCCGGTACTTGCGTGGCCCGTTTCATGCACGCCCACGATGACACCGTTATCGTTCATTGCGACGGAGCTGTGAAATCCGGCATCCCAATAAATGGTCTCGGTCTTCCATAGGATGGATTGATTAATCCCTCCGTATGGGTCGATCTCGCCGACCCGATAATATAGATTGGATCCGTTTTTGATTTCCGAGGCGGAATGGACGAGAATGACGTGCCCTTCCTCGCTCAGTGCGACAGTAGGCCACCACCCAGTGTCGGCTGCTCGTTGAGATCCTCCCCAGACCACACCAGTCGCGTGCAGCGCTCCGACTCGGTACCAGATTGCGGAACTGAGCCGATTCTCAGTTTTGTGAAACTCCAAAATGAGACCCGAACGATGTGCCGCAACCGAGGGCTGCACACCAAAATCCCGAATATCGTTAACCGCACCGAATACGGGCGTGCAAACTGCTGACTCGGCAGCATAGTCAATGGTTGGAACAACGAAATAAGAAGCAAGCGCGCATGCGCTAAGAGCCAATAGCACCGAGTGTAAGAAGGTTGATTTCATCCGATTAAGCCGCAGAATCTAGTCGACGCCAAAAAACAGCGCAATTTGTAACTAAGGTCAACGGACAAGATTTCTTTCGATGGCCAGCGGGACGAACGTCAGGCCGATGAGGACTAAAAGCATCATTGAGTATCGTGGTTCAATCGGGTGCCGGCATCTCTCATAATCGGATTGTTCTGCGGCCGGCTGAGGGCGCCGATGACCGGTGTTCGGGGCGCAGTGGCGCGAGCCAGGAATCTTTTATTCGATCAGCCCGATTACGGTGCAAGAGAGACTTTCTAACTTTTTCTATTTTGCTGTAAGTCGCTCATGCTGAGCACCTGCCTCGCATGGATTCGAACCATGACAAAGTGATCCAGAGTCACTTGTGCTACCGTTACACCACGAGGCAATGGGTGCCCGGGTCGATTAACTCAATCCGGGAGCAATTCGTTACTGCAAAACAGACGGATGTCAATTGCCTAACGGCGTGGTGACCTTCGTTCCGGGCGGGGGATCGAACTCAAATGTGGAGTCGGGAATATTTTCGCGGCGCACGTCCGTGTAGGTGCTGGTGAAAACTTCGCCCTTCGAGTTGTGAACAGTGACCGTCTCCGGTATAAGATCTTCACCGATCGTCAGGTCGATGCTTTGCACCAGCTTCCGGACGGCGGCTGTTTTCGGTGTGAGCGTGATCCGATACTTGTTACCTTCTTTTGAGCCCTGCAAGTCGAAATAGCCTTTGATCTGGCGAAAGTCGAGGCCGGCCGTCAGTGCGCGCAAGGAGTCTTTGATGATCGGGCGCTTTTCGAGGTCATAGACTTCAACCTGCTGGTAGTTCGGGTAATAGATCGACATTTTTTTACCGTCGATCACGGTCGTGCTTGGCGTCTTTCCATCGATTTCACGACGGATCTTGTCGGGCAAGGTGAACCAGACTTTGCCTTCGTTCACGATCGGGTCTTTGAGCATCGCGAGATGGCGTTCCTCACGAAAACTCGCCTGCAGGGAAGGTTGCTGGTTGGTTGTCGCCTGGAGCCGTTGAACCAGCTGATCGATTTCGCTTGAGGTCATGGGATTGGCCCGTGCAAGCGAAGCGATCCCGACAATAAAGAGGAGGGTGAGTTTTCTCATGGCAGACTACGGATAATTACGGATGATTCCAGATTGGCGCGAAATTGAACCATTGCTCTGGAAATTCGCGGACGATCGCCTGGAACACGTCGGCGACCCGCTGGCTATTTTGTTCGATGGTCAATTCCGGGGTCATATCAATGGGAGGATAGGCGTAACAGCCGTACTGACCCGGTTCGAGCTGTAAGACGAAAGCGGGAACAACGGATGCCTGGGTGTATTGCCAAACGCGCGCGGCTGCTGCGGAAAACAGAGTCGGCCGGTCAAAGAATTGAACTTCGATCCCGCTGTTGAGATAGGGGCGGTCCACCAGCATGGCCACCAATTCGTTCCGGCGAAGCGCCTGAATGATTTCGACAAACGCGAACTTGTCCTCGCCGACAGTCACGGTCTTGATTCCAAACCGGTGCCGAAATTTCTGGCGCCATTCGTTGAGTTCGCTTGTCGGTTCGGCCAGGGTCACGACATTGACCGGGAATCCGTCGGAAGCCAATACCATCCCGCCCAGTTCCCATGCACCGAGATGCCCCGTAACGAGTAGTGTTCCTTTGCCTTTCTTGCGTGCAGCCTCCAGAAATTCGAAGCCGCGCCGTTCAACCATCATCTCGTTCAACCGGCCAACACCGCTTTCAGCGCAGTCACAGAAGTCATGTAACATGCGTAAAAAATTATGAAAACAGCTTCGGGACAATTTATTACGCTGATGTAACGATTTTGTAACAGCCGCCAGATTTTGTTGCAGGGCGCCACGCCGCTTCGCGCAAAGCCGATACCCAAGTTCGCCGAATACGACGCTCAGTGACCGTGTCCATGGACGCGGAAAATGCCGGATCAGCCACCTGGCGGCTTCGAAACTGACGGGACTGTACCAACTGTTGCGGGCTAGATTCAGCTCTAGTGCCGGAGACTGAACTTCGGTCGCAAGTTGAGGCGCAGGCTGATGCATTTCCTTATTGCCCGAATGTGAATATCATAGATTTGCGACCTGGGAACTGTACATCGGCGCGCAACAATGTTCCGCCTTTGCGAACAAAGGATGCCGACCAGCGGTGTGCTCGCTGGGCGCTCGGCACGTTGGAATCAAAATAGGGAAGAACTTGTCTTAGTGTCGCCCAGGGCCTGAGGGGGCCGCGTGCTTCGCCGATCTGGCCGGACCACCCATTTCTGGCCAGGACGCCTGTGGCAGCCATGTGGGTGCCGCGACTCTGAAACTCAAGAACTGGGACGCCTCCCTTTGAAAAGTAGAGGTCGTAATCGCCTTCGTTGAGGCTGCGGAGAATGATATCGCCAACGATCGAATGCCCTCCGTAGGAGTATAGGAGTTGGCCGACACGGGTTTTGGCCTCAGGGCCGAGCCCGGACAGTTCCTTTGTAGTCTGGCAACCGGCCAGTAAAACCATGCACAGGAAAATGAAGAGCCGGCGAATCATGTCACTTTGGGAACTAACGCCAGTTTTGGAGCGATCTTTGATGTTCGTTTCTGGAGGGCAACCAGCATCTCAAAAATGCAAAGTCGCCAACGAATATTGAAATCGCGGATTTCATTTCCTGACAGGACCGCGCTCACGGCGGGGACGAGCTCAAAGATTTCTTTGGGATAAAGGAACACTTCGACGAACTCCTGGGTATACCAGGAGGTGGCCCAGCGCAGATAAATGTCGAGGACGCGCCCGACGCGGCGTTCGTAAAATCGGAACGCTTTGGCTCGCTTCTTTGGGTGATCCAACGCGATGTTTAACGAGTCTGCTGCCTGCTCGCCGGATAGCAGCGCTAGGTAAACGCCGCTGCTGAACACCGGGTCGATGAACCCGGCCGCGTCACCGGCCAGAAGCCACCGGTCGCCATATAAATTCTTGTTCCGGTACGAGAAATCGCCGGTTGCGTAAACATCCGTGATCCGGCGGGCTTTTCCCATATACTCGTTCACGACCGGTTGTTCCGCGATGCAGTGCGCCAGGGCGTCTTCCGGGGCCATTTTCATGCTCCGAAACTTTTCGGTGTCCATCACCACGCCGATGCTGGTGGTATTGCCACTGAGAGGGATCATCCAGAACCAGGAATCCATCGTGCGGACCATCCTCGTGAGCGTTCCATCGGGTCCGTCCTCGCGCAGCACGTCGTCGTAGTAAGCGTATACCGAAAATTTTCGCAAATTCCGGTAAGACTGCTTTAACGAGAATTTATTTCCGATGACGCAATTCCGGCCCGAGCAATCGATCACGTAGCCGGCCCGAACGACCTGCCGGCCATCGCCGGAGCAAAGTGTCACGCCCTGGTCATCGACCTCGAATGAATCGACGGAGGTCTGCTGCCGGACGTCGCAACCCGATTCGGCTGCATGATCGAGCAAGATTCTGTCAAACTCGGAGCGGAGAACCTGGTACGCCGATTGCCGCTTTGCTTTGTACCCGTTCCGAAAGTAGAAGCGAACGCGTTGTCCGCACGCGGAGACGATTTCGCCACCATATTTCACCAGGAACCCGCCATTTTTGATCTTTTCGCCGGCCCCCATCCGTTCGATGGTGTTTAGAGTGGCCGGAAGGGTCGATTCACCGACGCGAAACCTGGGAAATTTTTCTTTCTCGAAAATGACTACGCGCCGGCCGGCCGTCGCGAGAAGAGTACCGGCTGAACTTCCGGCCGGCCCGCCGCCAATGATTGCTACATCAAAGGCTTCATTCATCTGCTGAGAAAGTACGGCGAATCATATCAAGTGGCAGTGGCTGTTCCCTAAACGAGTTTTCGACTCGTCGCATTCAGAAACGGCTGCAACTCGTAGATTAATCGAGAAAAAACGTTAAAATCAACCTGTTGCTGACCGTCACTCAATGCTTCGGCGGGAAACGGATGAACTTCAATCAGAAGTCCGTCCGCGCCGACGGCAACTGCGCCGCGGCACAAAATCGGAACGAGGTCGGCTCTGCCGCACCCCTGACTCGGGTCCACGATCACCGGGAGATGAGTTTCCCGTTTGGCGATCGCAACCGCCGCAAGATCGAGGGTGTTGCGAGTATACGTCTCGAATGTTCGGATCCCGCGTTCGCACAACAACACGTTCGGGTTGCCGTTCGAAAGGATATATTCTGCGGCCAACAGCCACTCTTCGATGCGTTCGCTCATTCCGCGTTTCAGGAGCGTTGGTTTCCGGCTTTTTGCGCATTCAATCAATAACTGGAAATTCTGTGCGTTTCTGGCTCCCACCTGCAGGACGTCCGCGAATTCGCTGACGTGTTCCACGTCACGTTCGCTGAGAACTTCGGTTATAATCTTCAGGCCGGTCTCTTTTTTGGCGGCGGCTAGGATTCTTAATCCTTCGCGGCCGAGCCCCTGGAATTCGTACGGCGACGTCCGCGGTTTGTAGGCGCCTCCGCGCAAGATTTTCGCGCCGCGCGCCTTGACGGCCTTCGCGGTCGACATCAACTGCTCTTCGGACTCAACGCTGCACGGTCCCGCCATCACGACGAAATTTTCGCCGCCGATCCTTATTCCGTCGACATCGACGACGGTGTCTTCCGCCTTGGACTCGCGGCTGACGAGCTTGTACCGCTTCTGTACGGGCAACACCCGTTCGACCTGCGGAAAGACGCTCAAAGACTCCAGTGTGTGATGCGTCCGCTCGTCGCCGATCGCTGCGATGACTGTCTGAAGCTCTCCGTAGATCGGGCGGGGAGTGTAACCGAGCTTTTCGACTTCCTGAACCACTTCGTCGATCTGGTCCTTGGGGGTATTGGGCTTGAGGATGACAATCATGGGAAGCGCAGCAAATATCATATCCCGTGCGAGAGGCAAATTAGAAAAGATGGCCTTGGACGGTTTCCCTGCGGCGTGTCTGAAGCCGCTGGACAACCCCGGGTTCTCGTTCTAAAGCTGCTCGTGCAAGATTTCACTGGTGGGGGCATCCATGCCCTCCACACATCGTTTTCCTCCTCGGGAGATCCAGAGTTCGACCGCCGGATCCAGCAGATGGTCAATGACTGGGGAGTCCGCGAATCCAGGGAACTGATTGCTGAAATGATTGTGACCGCGCTGCGGATGGGGAGCGATTCGGTGCCGGTCCCGGACCTCAAATTGATCAATCGTTCGCTGAAAGAACTTCGTCAGGCCGCGAAGGCGTTTGCGCCCTACCAGGGGATCCGGAAGATCGCGATTTTTGGTTCTGCGCGCACCAATCCTCATCTGGAAATCTACG
The DNA here is from genome assembly GCA_964567505.1 of uncultured Chthoniobacterales bacterium. GTDB lineage: Bacteria > Verrucomicrobiota > Verrucomicrobiia > Chthoniobacterales > JAFAMB01 > JAFAMB01. The sequence goes on along the minus strand of CAZMNG010000232.1, from coordinate 549 downwards.
CGGCCGCAGAACGGTTTGCCCGGCAAATGCGCGAGCACGGTTATATGATCATCACCGGAGGAGGAGACGGGATCATGGGCGCAGCCCAGCGCGGAGCGGGCAGAGAGCATAGTTTCGGCTTGAACATTCGGTTGCCGTTCGAACAAAAGGCCAATGAGACTATCACCGGTGATCCGAAGCTGGTGAGTTTCAATTATTTCTTCACCCGGAAGGTGAATTTCATCAAAGAGACCCACGCGATCGCACTGTTCCCGGGCGGATTCGGCACGATGGACGAAGGCTTTGAGTGCCTGACGCTGATGCAGACCGGGAAGGCGAGAATCTTCCCTGTTATCCTGATCGATAAGCCGGGAGGAACCTACTGGAAGAGCTGGACCGAATTGTTGCGGACGCAGCTGCTCGGAGAAGGGATGATTTCACCGGATGACTTCAGTCTTTTCTCGATCACCGAAGATGTGGACGACGCGATGAACATGATCCTTAAATTCTACCGGAACTTTCATTCCTATCGATGGGTGGGCCAGGAGCTCGTCATCCGGCTCCAGCGAC
>CAZMNG010000231.1:0-6473 GCA_964567505.1 uncultured Chthoniobacterales bacterium | reverse complement strand
TGATGCGCTGCGCGCCCAACCGCGATAAATGGCTCCTATCGCTAGCCAATACGCAAAATTGTTACGTGTAGAGAGTGCAATCATCTCCGATGCCAACCGGTCCACTTCGAGAGGATCACGCTCAAGAATGGCCAGACCCGCCGCGTAATTTAGCGCCAGGACTAATGCGTTCCTATCCTTGAGCTCCTTTGCGATTGAGATCCCCTCGTCCATCAAGGCGTGGCAAGAGGCGATCTCTCCGAAATACCAATTGGTCATGGCCTCAAAAATGAGACAGTTGACGACTGGCGCCTGGATCTCTTCCGTAATGGGGGACTGGGCGCTTCCCGAGCGCCAGATCTGAACACCGTGCCTCGCGTATTTCCGGGCGGAGTCAAACTCGCCCAAAAGGTAAAAAACGGATGCGAAAACTTGATAGGCAGCTAACATGAGCCCTGCGTCATTCTGTTCCTGCGCCAGCGCATGAATTCGTTCGGCAATCTGCATTGCAGCAGACAGCTTGTCCGTCGTCAGTGCATAGCGATACTGACCGAGCAATTGCATAAACAGGAGCCGGGGATGATCCACCGAATGACACAAGGGCTCGGCGCGCTCGTAACACATTCGAGTCTCGGGTGCTCCCATTCCTCGCGTGGCGGTTAGATATAGTCCCGCCTGCATGAGGATGAAGAGCTGATCTTCTTCCGTGGGACGTTGTCCTTCGATGGCCGTTTCGATCAGCGATCCCCAGCGCCCGCGTTCGAAAAATTGACCTAAAACCGATAGCAATGGCCCTGTTGCTCCAAGAACGTTAGCCGCAAAGTGGGCATTTCCCCGCTGAATCCGGGGGATATAAACTTCATGCAGCGCCTCTCGAAACAGACCGGCGTTGCAGCCGCAAATTACTGCTAAGAAAAGTGGCTCCATCTCCGCAAAACTTTCCGGCAGCTGCGGCGCAAGTGCTCGATAATAGTTAAAAAGCCGCTTGTTGCATTCCTTCCAAGCCTCGCTCCGTTGGCCTCGCAGTTGTTCGCCGTAGTACTCACGAACCAAAGGATGCGTATCGACATAGCCCGGATTGTACGGATCTTCCCCAGCCAGAAGTCGTGCTCTTCTTAGCCTGGCTAGAATCGTCCGCCATTCAGTCGGGCTTAAATTCGTTAATGACTCTGTAAGGCCCGGAATCGCAGGCGGTTTTAGAAGCGCTGCAATCGCCTTTTCCTCAGCTGGGCGATCAAAGAGCCCTATCATGCGTAGAACCGACAGCTCAGGACCTTCACCAAACCAGGCTTGGTAAGATTTCATCACTTTTCGGGCCTGGGCTCCCCGTCGTACGTCGTGAGCAAGATGTCTCGACACTTCGTTACGTGAACGAATGTCTCCATTGTACGCATCAGTCAGATAGCTGCCCAACAGCGTCAGCGCCAGACAATGGCCGCTGAACTCATCGCTGGCACTTCGCAGCTCCGCTTCATCTCCCTTTACGCCCAGCGCTCGAAGCAGCTGTGCTCCAGCATGGCTGGATAGATGTTCCAGGTCACGACGGAGAGCTGAGCTACCCTCGTGATCCGACAGATCAGCAACCGGGATCCGCGTGGTAATCACGCACAGGCCCATATGGAAAGCAGCAAGCTCTCGCAATAGTGCCTGAAGGGACGGGTCCCGTAACCGCCCTTCTTGTGTACCAGGTGGATTTTGCAGCGGCTCCAACCCATCCAGGACAAGCAAGGTTCGCCGACGTCCAACGAGCTTCGCCAATCTTTCGCCCTTCTCCCATGCTGTTCCGAGCCGTGGATCTGGATCGCCAAACCAGTGAAGAGCGGCATCAAGAAATTCATCGGCAGACGAAGTGTCGCCGCTGGTGCCCTGCCTGTAGAAAGACCAGCCGAAAACCAGCTCCGCAGAACGATAGTGTTTAGCAGCCATTCGCCGGAGCCAATGGTTAATGAGCGTAGACTTTCCGACCCCGCCCCAGGCAACGATCGTAACGACGTTGACATCCTTGTTTGCCCACGCACGATCCAGGAAAGCGATATCCTCCTCTCGACCGAAAACATCGCTTCCTGTAACGGGCAATCTGGCTACGGAAATCTTCTTTGGACCTAATCTTGCTGGCGGCTTCCGCGTTCCGACGCGTGAAGTGGGAGGGGGGATCTGCTGCAAGTTCCGACGCGTGATCCCACGTCGTGCCTCGATAGCGCCTGTTATCGTCGGCATCGCCTTGAGCACCTCGTCCGGAGTCTGGAATCGCTGTGCCGGATCTTTCTCAAGGAGTTTCTCAAGGAAAACGACGACCGGCTGTGCAAGATCTTTGAGTCGCTCAAGCGGTAAAGGCGAGTGCTGATGCTGATACATCACCTCAGCGGAAGTACCTCGGAATGGTGTTTGCCTGGTCACCATTACCCAGAGCACCACGCCAAGCGAGTACAGGTCCGAGCGGATGTCGACCTCTACCCCTGCGAACTGTTCCGGACTAGCAAACTCGGGTGTTCCGGCAAATGCTCCGGGCGATGAAATGCCCGCTTCAGAAGCCGATTCGTCTACTGTCTTTGCCAGGCCGAGATCGATGATTTTGGCCGTTACACTTCCTCCCACCTTCAACCTCACCATGATATTTGATGGCTTGATATCCCGGTGGACAAGATTCTGTTCGTGAACTGCGCCCAATCCGGCAGCCACCTGGGACGCGATTTCCAGCGCCAGCTGTACGTCCAGTCGGCCTGTGCGTTTGATGAGATTCTGGAGAGTTTCTCCCTCCACGAACTCCATCGCGTAGAAGAAACTGCTACCGGTTCTGCCCAGGTGTAACACGGAAGCAACGTTTGAATGGCGCAGCCGCGCTGCCGCCCGCGCCTCGCGCAAAAAACGAAGCCGTGCCGATTCATCGCCGACATACCGCTCGCTGATGACTTTCAGCGTCACAGGGCACCGCAGATCAACGTCAAACGCCTTGTACGTGGCCCCCATCGCGCCGTGACCCAACTCGGCCGGTTTCCCGTCTTCGCCCATCACCAGCTCGTAGTGCTCAAATCGCTTCGTCGGCTCGTCCTGTGCTGGCCTGACCGCCTCCCCACGAGAAGACTCGCCGGACTCAACTCCGCCAGCGAGACCCTTGCGAAGCATGCAGTACCGGACAGAATTCCATTCCTTCGGGGAGCTCATTGCCGCAGCTCGGACAGGTTCGTTGGGATTCCGCGCTCATGGCTTAACGCCCTTCAGCCGGAGCCTGAGCCGAAGACAACGCAACACTCCACCGACTGGTGCGAAAGCGGCCAACACAGCATCTGGCAAACTGTTATCCCGTTGCACGAGGAATTGGGCGTTCCTTTACAGTAACGCGTCAAGTCAGGTTTCGGAACAAAATTTCTGCGCAAACGCAGTAACTGGGGCTTGCGTTTAATCGCTTCTGGCTCGTCCCTTGCTCACATCGATAAATCGCAAAGCTGGCCCGCCCTAACTAATAGGCGCTAATTTGATGAGAAGGTCTAACGTTCCATTCCCATCCCGCGATCTATTTCCGCTTGGCGCGCCGCCCAAAGACCGGGCATCATTCGATTTCTGGATTCCAGCTTCGACATTTGCAAAGCTTGGATGAACTCCCACACTGACTTGCGTTCGCCGGGTTGCATCACCGATTGACGTAACGCTGCCTTGTCGCGCGTGTAGACGTACATCGCCTCTCGAGCTCGCGATAAACTGACATACCAGGCTTTTGCATCGGCACCATCCGGCAACATAACCACCTGATCGACCGTACGGCACTGGCTTGCATGGGAGGTAATGCAGATGCCTTGATCGATGCGCGCACCATCACGGCGCATTCGCCGGCCATCATGCAAGACGAGCTCGGTGTCGGTGACCTCCCGCACCTGGGCAATATCGTTGTTCTTGAACGCGTTTTTCCCTTCCCTGAACCCCGCCGTAACTCGGATCTGATCTCCTACGCTGACCTGCATCGTTGAGGAGACGAGCACGTCCCACTTACCCTTGGCAGATGGTTTCAATTGCCGGACCTGCCCGCTGCGCTCCAGCGTAACAGTCTCGCAGTTCGTTTGCCTCACGGTCCACTTCTCACCTGCCTTGAACCCTCCCGCGGCACGCGTATGGAATCCGACAACTCGGTTAGGCACGTAGTGTAATAAGTCTCGGCAGGATTCGGGCCCCAGGTCCATGCGGCGAAGAACGCTAACCGGGTAGTTCTCGAGTCCTATGGCCCCTTCGGCCTTGAGTCGCTCGCGCACAATCGAAGCGACTTTGCGCGCCTCCTCGTGGCGAGGGGAGATCATCAGCGAGGTTTTGCAGGCCCGAAGCGCCTTGAGGTGCTGCTCGACCGCTCTTTCCCGCAGTGCTTCACTATCGATGATCTCTTTAATTACTCCATAGTGCTCCAGTTTCTCCCAGCCGGCCTGGAGCCGGCCGGCCTTCAGATCTTCGATCGCGGCTTTCAGTACGGGCACCTTTTGCCTCTGGGTCTGGAGTAATTCCACATACCGGATTGAACCGGAGTGTTCGAGTATGCGCAGCGCATCCCCGCGTTCGACTGACCTGTGCTGAGCGCTATCGCCAACGAGGAGGACCCTTGAACTATTATTACTTGCGTAGTTCACGAGCCACAGCATTTGCGGCACGCTCAACATCGATGCCTCGTCAATCACAAGCACATCTGCGCGTTCCGGCCTTCCCTGAAATCCCTGAAACGTTCGCGCCTGGAATCCCGTTTTGCGTAAGTCCTTCACGCTGACGTCCGTCGGAGAAAGGATGGCAATGCTCTTGCCCGCGGAAAACGCAGCTCCCGCCACCTGCTTGAGAAGATGCGATTTTCCAGCTCCTGCAATCCCGGAAATATCCATCACCAGGTCTCGTGATGCCAGGATGTGTTCGAGCGCCATATTCTGCTCTTCGGTGAGTTTCGCCGGATTCGATTCGAAAGCTGGCCCTATCGGTTTGCAGGTATCCCATCCGCCCCGCACGAGATCCAGGAGCTGTTCCTCCTCAAGTTTCGCCTGCTCGGTGGTAACGTGTGAATCGTCGAGCTGTATGAACCGATCGCTTTTGACGTATCGCTCCACTTCTTCAAGAGACAATTTACCGCAGGCTCGTTTCAGGATTTCCGCCGTTAGCACCCGGTCGCGCGCGACGGAATGCTTGTCGAAGTAGGCTTCGACCGCCACTTCGCGCGGATCGATCGGCAGGTTGGCTTGAGGCCCCTCTTTGCTACTTCTGGCGTTATCGAGTCCCACCTCTCCGTTGCCATTTGCTGACGCCAATTCTCGATCTCCGCCTTGCCACGGAAAAGCTTGGTCGTCTTGCTGTCACGCTCATGGCGCGCAATTCGGCTTTCTTCGTCCGGCGTCGATTCCCTCTCTTCAGACAGAGTGTCAATCAGCTCATTTCGCTTAGAAAATAATTGGACCTCCCGATCTGTGATGCACGCCATCTCCCATTGATGCCAACCCCGGTCCGTTCGCCGGAGCTTATACCCGGACGCCATCAATCTTTGCGCGAGCAGCGTATGAAAATATTCCTGAAAATAACCTTTATCGGCAATCAGCCCCCTGAATTGGCCGGCTTTCCATCGCTCTTCGACAGGATCAAATGTTGCGTTGTGAACGAAACAGTGGACGTGCCAGTGCGGATCGCTCAGCCCGTTGATCGGCCGGGAATCCCGATGGAAGAACTTCGAATACAGCATCTCTCCCGTTCTACGATCCTCGTGCAGACCCCCTTTGCGGACCTTGCACTGCATCTCGGCTTCCATTGCGCGCATCGTTTCATCCACAGCCGACCTTGCGGTATTCTCCACAACCTGATCGCCTGTAATTGCCAAGTATACGCTGAGCGACTTTGGAACTCCGAACACCAGCCCATAGCCAACCTGCCGGTTGCTGACCGTTTCGCCGTTTTCCTGCCGGCTCGTATTCCTACGCGCTGTCAGCCGCTTACCCGTCGTCGGGTTTTCGTTTCGCAACAATGCGACGAACTCTGACCGTTGCACCGGACCACGGAGCCCTAACCGTTCCGCTCCACGTCCAGCCCATATGCCAGGCTCTTTCATCAAGTAATCGCTCACCGCGAGTTCGCGATCGAAGTACCGCTCAACACCTTCCGCGCTCCGATTAACTTCGATGTTTAGCATACTAGCTCGTCAACTAGCTTGAGCAGGTAAACGCTTGCACCCTTACGCTTCGCTTAAGCCTCCAACAACTCCCTCCCGACGCTGCGCGTCGACCTCCCTTCAAGGGAGGTTCGGAAGGTAACTGCGGATAACTGTTCAACGCGTTTCAACACTGTTAGTCTCTCACTTGTTGAATAGTGTTGAAGGCTGTTGAATCGTATTGAAACCTGTTGAGACGCGTTGAACCCCAAGAAGAGGTAACGGTCGCTCCAGGGCCGCGACGGGCCCATACTTGTCATTGCTTGTAACATAGCAAATTGAGGCAACATACCGACAACAAGCTTAAATAGTAGCTTCCACGAACTGGGCGTATTGGCCG